>CAZXDF010000070.1:0-16678 GCA_964639345.1 uncultured candidatus Brocadiaceae bacterium
TTTGGCAGTGCCCGGACCCTTGCGAGCCCAGAGCCGATGCATGGGCGCAATTCAGCCAGAACGTGGCGCCATCCGGTTCCCGGCCAGCCGACTCGCCGTATCGTAAAAGGACCATGGGCCGACTACTTTCACCACGGGCTGAATGCCATAGGGGGCGTGAAGGTCCAGGTCCCCCAGTCCTTTGCCGAACAGGCCATTGCCGTTCTGGCGCCGGTCGCTTCGGGCGAGCCGGCGGCGCGGCAGGAGCCTGAGACCGCACGAAGAGGATGTTGGACACCGATGTCCGCAGTGCGGCTCGGCAGATGTCATGTTTCAGAAGTTTTCGCGCCGTATCGCGTTCTTGTCGATCCTGTTGTTGGGGTTTCCGCTTCTGTTTTCGCGAAAGCGGGTCCAGTGTCAGAACTGCGGACATAGATGGAAAGAGTAGCTGATGCGGGCAAGGGGCGTTTCCTTGCTTCCTGGGCTTCGTACGGTTCGTTCCCTCCTTTCACGGTGCGTCGGTTTTGACAGGCGCCTTGCGTTCGGGCTATAAAGTTATCCTGTCCAGCAACGAAAGCGATCCAGCACCTCACGTGGCCATCGTGGAGATTTGGCATGGAAGTCATCGAAGGCGGATCGATCCTGTCTCCGGCGGGCTTTCGCGCCGGCTGGAGCGCCTGTGGCATCAAGTTGGCGAAGGGCGCGGCGGACGTCGCCCTGATAGTGAGCGACGGTCCCGCCGCGGGGGCGGGCGTGTTCACGAAGAACAAGTTCGCCGCGGCCCCTGTCCAGTGGAACCGCTCGATCCTTCCGTCGGACGAGATACGCGCCATCATCGTCAACAGCGGCAACGCGAATGCGTGCACGGGAGAGCGCGGCCTCGACGACGCGCGCGCGACCGTCGCGCTGGCGGCCGAGCTGGTGGGGTGCGAGCCAGCGCAGGTGTGCGTGGCCTCCACCGGCATTATCGGGCACCCCCTACCGATGGAAGAGCTCTGCCAGGGGGTGCGCGACGCATTCGACCGGCTCGCAGGCGATGAGGGGACCGCCCGGGGCGCCGAGCGAGCCATCATGACGACCGACACGCGGCCCAAGGCGTGTGCCGTGAGGGCTGAGATCGAGGGCAAGGCGTTCAGCATCGGGGGCATGGCCAAAGGGGCGGGGATGATCGCGCCGAACATGGCCACCATGCTTGCCTTCGTGACCACGGACGCCCACGTGCCCGCCGGCCGGCTCAAGGAACTGGTCGCGCGTGGGGCCGATCGGAGCTTCAACTGCATCACGGTCGACGGCGACTCCAGCACCAACGACAGCGTCTTCCTCCTGGCCGGCGGCGCCTCTGGGGCCGTGGTGCCGGAGGGGGGGCAGGGCCGGGAGGCCTTTGAAGAGGCGCTCGCGTTCGTGATGGGCGAACTGGCGCGCGCGATCGTGCGCGACGGCGAAGGCGCCACGAAGCTCATCGAGGTTAGCGTGATCGGCGCCCGAACGGACGAGGACGCGGAAGTCTGCGCCCGCGCCATCGCGGGGAGCCAGTTGGTCAAATGCGCCATCCACGGCGGCGACCCGAACTGGGGCCGGATCGTCTGCGCGGCCGGCTACAGCGGGGCCGAGCTGCGTCCGGACCGCGCGCGGCTGGACATCGGTTCGGTGGCGGTGTTTCGGGACGGACTGCCAACCGGTGAGGACGCATCGGCAGAGGTGGCCACGAGCGATGTGCTGATCCGGATGGACCTCGGCATCGGCACCGGCGAGGCGACGGTGTGGACCTGCGACCTGTCGAAAGACTACGTCGAGATCAACGCCGAGTATCACACTTGAAGACAATGACGAATGCCGAATGACGAATCAATGACGAAGTCCGAATGGCGAATCAATGACGAAATCCGAATGTCGATTCCAATGACGAAGCCCGAATGTCGATTCAATGACGAAATCCGAATGGCGAATGGCGAACTGGTGATGATTGCAGACGCAACGTCGCTGATTCGACATTCGTCATTTCTTCATTGGGTTTTCGGGTTTCCCCACTCCCCTCAATCGGTCCCCGTGTATCGGCCTGATGCACGGGTTCCAGGTCGGCCACGTTCCCCCCGAGACGTTCTCGATGCGTTCTGTGGCCTTCTATGGGCGTTCGGCACAAGGGTGCATCGTGGGGCTGCCAATGGCACGTGCCTTGCTTCTATCTGGTGCAGTGTCACAACGGGAGGGAAGACCCATCAGCACACTCGGCACGCCAGGAGTAGAGAGAAGGCGGCGGCATGTGAACGCGGCACATCGGCGGCGCACCTAAACCCCTCCACCGCCCATGCCGTTGCCCCTGCCTTCTCTCTCTCTTCTCTTTCGCTCCGGCCGCAGGGCATCCACCGATACCCGGTGGCGGCGGAACTGAGCCCCGGCGCCCGTCAGTGGCCGTAAGCGTCCTCAATGGCCCTGGCAGGGTCGAACATCTCCTCGATCGGGCCGAGCTGTCTTTCGAGTTCGCATGGCGGCTCGTAAGTGTCCAGGCCCTCACCGTCGGCAAACCCCTTGAGCAGCTCCACCATGTAGAGGAAGTTGCGCAGCGGGATGTCGGGCGGCACGCCGTGGTCCACGGTCGGGACGTAGCCGCCGTGCTTGCGTACCGCTCGGTAGCGCTTCACCACTTCCGCTCGCACCCGCTCCTTGCTGAAGCGCAGCTCCCGCTTGTCGATGCCGCCCTCGAGGTAGATGCCGGGGCATGTTTCCAGGAACAGTTCCGGCTCGTTCCCGGCCGCGATCTCGATGGGCGAGATGGCGTCGATCGCCCCCGGGTAGAACACCTCCAGGATCTGCCCGTTGTAGCCGTCGCTGTCCATCATCACGCACTCGACCCCGCGCTGCTTGAAGAAGTCGTATAGCCTCTTGTAGCGCGGGAGCATGAACTCCCTCATATCGGCGGGGCTGATCATCGCCTGAGTCTTGAACGCCATGTCCTCGTTCAGGAAAAAGCAGTCCACCTTGATGTGGCGCAGCGCTTCGTCGAACAGCTCTATCACGAACCAGGTCCAGTACTCCATCATCTCGTGCACGAGCCCGGGCTGGTCCTTGAACATGATCGAGATCCCCTCGAAACCGCACCAGTCGCGCACGGCCCAATAGAGGCCCGAGGTGCTGACCCTGACCGGCACGTCGGACCTGTTGCGCTGCTCAACCAGCTCCCTCCAGCAAGTGCTCGCGCGGTAATGGCGGTAGAGGTCGGGGTTCAGGCTCGCCATCCACGTTGGGTTCACCGCGGGATTCGTGCGCTCGGGGGAGCGGGGGTCATAGCGGTGCTGGATCGCCTCGAAGTCGGCCGGGGTCTCCACGGGAAAGCGGACGTACTTGCGCGTGGCGAAGCCGGTGGTAGGCTGATTGATGGCGTCGAGGCGCGTCACGCCCATGTGATCGATCCAGAGGCGTTTGTTGCCCTTCTCCTCCAGCACCTTCTCCTCGAACGGCGGCAGCGGCCCAGGATAGAACATCCCCATGCCTGCCTCTCCGTCGGCCCCCACGAACTCGCTCCAGTTTGCCTCCTGCTCCTCGCTCAGGCCCTGCTTTCGCCAGGCCGCGAAGGTGCTCGCGCGCGGCCCGCCGAACATGCGCGGCATACGGTCCGGCTGCTCGTGCCGAATGACTTTGCGAAACCGTTCGCGCGGAGTGAGCTTATCCTTCGGCATGGTGCTTCTCCCGGGCAGGCTGCACATGCATACGATGCGACGTGCCAGTATAGAAAGCCTCGCAGCAGAAGGTCAAGGGCGCCCTGAGTGCTATACAGGTGGGGGCTGCACGAGCACTACACGACCCCTACACCACCCTACACGACCCCTACACGAGCACGACATCGGACCGACTTGAACGGCTTCCCTGCGGCGCATCTTCGCGCTCCCGGCCGGCCGTTCTGTCCCGAAGATTCCACAACCGGCCCCCAATGCCCGACGCTTCGCGTTGCTTCGCCGCCGCGTTCTGAAACTAAGTGCATCCATACTGATGAGCATAGTCGTTCCGCGCAGCCGCTGTGGCCGTAATGGGCGCAAGAGGGCGCATCGCTTGACACGGCGCCGCGCAGCGAGTCTACTCACCGGACGGCCGGTGTCGCGCGAAAGCGCAGTCCATGAAGTTGCGGGAAGGGGCGAGCTGAACGTGAAGTTCGATGCGGTCGTCTTCGATCTGGACGGGACGTTGCTGGATACCATCGAGGACCTGGCGGACTCGATGAACGCCGTGCTGGAGTCGCTCGGGTGTCCCGCGCACGGCGTCGATGCCTACAAGCGTTTCGTCGGCGACGGGGTCGTGGAGCTGGTGCGCCGCGCACTGCCGGCCGAGCGGCGGGACGATGCGACGGTGAAGCACGGCGAGAAGGCGCTGCCCGAGGAATACGCCCGCCGATGGGCCGACAAGACCCGCCCCTACGAGGGGGTCCCCGAGCTCCTGGACGCCCTAACGAAGCGCGGAGTCATCATGGCGGTCCTCTCCAACAAGATTGACGAGTTCACGAGGCTGTGCGTGGGGCGGCTCTTGCCCGACTGGAAGTTCGCGGCGGTGGTGGGAGCCGGCCCGGACGTGCCGCTCAAACCCGACCCGACCGGCGCGCTGGAGGTGGCCCGCCGCCTCGGCGTCCCGCCGGAGGGATTCCTCTACCTGGGCGACACCGACACTGACATGCAGACCGCGGCGCGGGCCGGTATGTACGCGGTCGGCGCGCTGTGGGGGTTCCGCACCGCGGAGGAGCTCGAAGGGGCCGGGGCGCGGGCGCTCGCGGCCACGCCGATGGACGTCTATGCGCTGCTTGACGGGGCGGCTGCGGGGCGGACGGCGTCCCGTTGAGCGGCCTCCCGCCTTGACGCTGGACCACGCATCGCTTAGGCTGACGGTGCCTTGATGCGTGTGCGCGGCCCTGAAGGACCGCCCTGCCCCGGGAGCCTGCCGATGCCAGAGACAATCACCGTGATCGTGCCCACCTTCAACGAGGAAAGCAACCTCCGCGACTGCCTCGAAAGCGTCACGTGGGCCGACGACATCTTCGTGGTCGATTCGTTCTCGACCGACCGCACCCTCGACATCGCGCGCGAGTTCACCGACCACATCGTCCAGCACGAATACGTGAACTCGGCCACCCAGAAGAACTGGGCCATCCCGCAGGCCGCGAGCGACTGGGTCATGGTGCTGGACGCCGACGAGCGTGTCACGCCCGAGCTCAGGGCGCGCATCATCGACATCCTGGAAAGCGGCACGCCGTGCGACGGCTTCTACATCAAGCGCATGACGACGTTCTTCGGCAGGATGATCCGCCACTGCGGCTGGCACAGGGATTACCTGGTGCGCCTGTGGCGGCGGGGCAAGGGGCGCTACGAAGACCTTGAGGTCCACGCGGACGTCATCGTGGACGGCCGGGTCGGCACGATCCAAGAGCACCTCCTCCACCACACCTACACGTCGTTCGCGCAGTATCTGGAGAAGTTCGGCCGCTACACCACCTGGGCCGCCAACGACCTGCATAAGAAAGGCAGGCGCGCGGGCCTCGTCAACCTGACGCTGCGGCCGATGTGGCGATTCTTCCGCATGTATGTGCTTCGGCGCGGCTTCCTCGACGGCAGGCACGGCCTGATCCTATGCACCCTGGCTGCCTTCAGCGTCTTCATGAAGTACGCCAAGCTCTGGGATCTGCGCCGGAAAGACATGCAGCGGCAGGGAGAAGCCGGGCCACCTTTGCAGGGATAGCACATGCGCGGGGCACGGCCTCGGGTTGGCGCGGACTCAGGCCGATTTCATTGCCGGCATTCCTGTCAGTCTTCCCCGTTACTCGATTTGGACCGCTCAGAAGCGGCATACTTCCTGAGGAGTGTGGCGGTTACCCAGTGCTCCCCTCCGTTCGCCATGTCCAGCGGCGTGCGCCCCTCAGTATCTCTCACGTGCACCTCCGCCCCGCTGGTCAGAAGGAGTCCGACTACCTCCTGCTCGCCGTATTGCGCGGCCCAGTGCAGGGGCGTCTTGCCGAGCGCGTCCCTGGCGTTGACCTGCGCACCGTACGCCAGCAGTAGCTCGGCAGCTGCACTGTGCCCCATGAGCGCGGCGCCGTGCAAGGCCGTCCTTCCGCCAACGGTCCTTTCGTTCACGTTGTCGCCCGCCTTAACAGCCCGTGGCTAAAGTGGCTTCTTGCGCATCCGGGCTTTCTTCGGCTGGCTGAGAAGCCCGAATTCGGCACTCTCAGCGGGCCTGTTTGCTGGCTCAAGGGCGTACGACGACTTCTGCCACGGGCTGCTAAGGGCTTCCTCCAGCATCTCCGCATCGCCGTCCAGTGCCGCGGCATAGAGGAAGGTGGGCCGCTCCGCGGGCTGCACGGTGACCTTGTCTTCCGAGGCGCCCCATGACATCCCAGCCTGTTCACACACGATGTTGATCGCCTGCTCCAGGCTACCCTCTAACCTCAGGTTCACAAGCGCCCAGTGCGGCGGCACGTCCCGCAGGTCAAGCGCGAACTCGACACCAGTACTCCTACGCAGGAAGCCGAGTGCGCTCGCCAGCGACATGTCATAAAAGTCCAAGGATACCTTCGCGGTCGCGAGCTTCCGCTGCATGTGGGGAGGGATGTCTCCCACCCGAGGCCTGAGCCCCGAACGCAGCCGCGCCGTGCCCCCGATCTTGATGGCGCCATCTTCCACCTTCCACGCCATTCCTGCCAGCTCGCATATCAGATCTAGGGCCTGTTCAAGGCCTCCCTCGTAGTATAGAGTCACTGGCGCCCAGCCCGGCGGGATATCCGGGCGGTAGACAACAAAGTTGATCCCCGTGACCTCCCGCAGGAAGTCGACCGCGTTCTCAAGAGGCGTCCAATCGAATTCGATGGAGACTGTCGTATTGAGAAGCTTCTTTCGAATGTCAGGGGGGATGCGACCCACCCGGGTTCTGGTCGGCGCCGCGAACCTCTCGGGGCTCCCGATGAGGATGGCCTCTCGGTCCACCTTCCACGCCAGCCCCAGCATCTCGCACGCTTCGTCGAGAAGTCCGGCGAGCGTCCCCTTATGTTTGAGCGTCACGGTGGACTCGAAGATAGTCGAAGCGTTCCCGAATGCGAGTGGCGTTTCCGAGTCCCAGACCGTCCAGTCCGCCTCGTCACTCGCCAGGTCCTGCGGGAACAGGACTATGTTGATCCCGCCTATTTCCTGCAGAAACGCCACGACGTCGCTTATCGGCATCCCGTCGAACTGCAGGTCGACCTTCCTTTCAAGTGCCTCACGGATTACGGGCGATATCTGCTCCGCAGCAGCGGCCTTCGGCCCTTTTGCCGCCTCCCGCCCGTAAGCTGTGAGAGTCAGCACGAACAGCGAAGCTGCGATCAATGCGAAACCCACACGAACCCGTTGCTGGAGCGTGTTCATCATGCTTGCCCTCCTCCCCCAGATTGGTCAAACCGGCCCGGTACACATTTGCCCGCAAGCCGTTCTACTACTTCGGGCGCGCGCAGGGAAACCCGGAATCCTGGTTCGGGTCCCCGCAACCCCCGGAGTCCTCCCGCATTGAAGAACCCGGGCGATACACTAATGATGTTCCGATTAGGAATGGAAGTGTAAGGGCACGCCATGGCGTGCCCGGAGTCCTGGCAACGGTGAAAGATAGGGCACGGCATGCCGTGCCCCTACCCCTTGCATTCAAGACCGCAAGGTCAATAATATGGACGGAGCAGCCGCGAGACCCGAAAGCGACCGGAACAAGTGATTTCCTGGGTGCCACGGGCTGAGGCACAGCCTCGCCCGTGCTCACCGGTCTCCATGACGCCACATAGGGCACGGACAAGCCTGACGGCTTGGTCCGTGGCACCCCGCTGTGAATCGGGCTGCCCCGGACATTACTTGCACCCGGTCAATGGTGGCATTGGGAGGGTTGGGCGATGGTGCGATGTGCGGTGGGCGTTGATCTGGGAGGGACGCAGATCCGCGCCGGCGTGGTGAGCGAGGAGGGCGAGCTGCTCTCGATGCACAAGGCCCTCACCCGCGCCGAGCGCGATGCGGAGGCGATCTTCTCCGACATCGCGGCGGCGGCCCGCGCGGCCGCCGAAGAAGGCGCCGGTGGGCTGGGCGGCGGGGCCGGTGTGGGCGTCGGCTCGCCCGCGCCGCTGGACCTGAGGCAGGGCGTGATCGTAAGTCCCGGCAACCTGCCGACGCTCCACGGTTTTCCGATCGTCGAGCGGCTCCGGGAGGCGCTGGGCACGCGCGTGGTGCTGAACAACGATGCCAACTGCTTCGGCCTGGCCGAGGCGCGTTTCGGTGCGGGGAAGGGGGCGGAGGTGTGCTGCGCGCTCACGCTCGGCACGGGCCTGGGGTGCGCCATCGTTATGGGCGGCCGCATCTTCGACGGCCCCGGCGGGGCGGCGGCGGAGATCTGGTGCTCGCCGTACATGGGCGAGATCGTGGAGGAAACGGTCTCCGGCCGCGGGCTGGCGCGGAGCTATGCGGAGCTTTCCGGGGAGAGCGCCGCCGGGCCGGAGATCGCCCGGCGCGCCGAGGCCGGCGATGCGCGCGCCCTGGAGGCCTTCCGCGAGTTCGGACGCAACCTGGCCGTGCCCGCCGCCTACCTGTGCAACATCGTCGACCCCGACGTCCTGGTGCTCGGCGGCTCGATCGCGAAGAGTTTCGACCTCTTCATCGACGCCCTCATGGCCGAGGCGGACAAGTACATAAACGAGATCAACCGCCGCCGGCTCAGGATCGTTCGCAGCGCCCTGGGCGGGGACGAGGCCGGCGTGCTCGGCGCTGCGGCGCTCGTGCTCTGACTTACGTTGGAGTGAATCATGGAAGACCCGTGGAAAACAATGACGACTGAAGACGGGCGGACCATGGACAAGCGCAAGGAGCGCGGACCAAATCGATTTCAGATCGCCATCAAGCGGCGGCTCCTCTGGGACATGATCCGCGAACATTTCCCGGCAGACCGCTCAGAACCCATTCGGCAGTTCACTCCTGCCGAGCTGCGGAATCTGCTCACAACGGCTGGTTGGCAGATGATCGCAATGTATCCATCTGCGGTTCTGGCGTCCTCGGTACGGGCTGAGATGCTTCAACAGGCGTGCGAGTCCCCAGAGGGATTCAAGGAGGCAGTGGCCTTGGAGGAACGACTGCGCGAAGAACCTTCTTTGCTTGGGTGTGGGATGGACATTCAGTTCGTCGCGCGGCGGCAAACCACAGGGCCCGACTGACGGTCTGTCGAACGGATCGAACAGGTGTCAGAACGGTGAGAGCCGCGTCGGCGCCGATGGCCCAAGTGCGTGTTGACCGCGGCCGGATCGGCCGGCTCGTCCTGAATCTTCCAGGTTCGCTTCCGGTAGTCGAGGTTCTGGTCGCCGAGTGCCCGACCCGAAAAGGTGATGCGCACCTCGGGGGGGAGTGATCGTCCATCACCGTCCGGCACTCCCGCCGAAGGTTTGCCATTCCACCTCCGCACGCTATTTGCCAAGTTCGAGGCGAGCCTCGTAGTCGGCCTTCTGGCGACGGAACTCGGCGAGCACTTCCTGAAACGCCGCGCGGGAGCGGCCCATCTCGCCCATAAACTCGCCCGACACCTCCTGCTCCCTCAAGAAGAGCCAAGTGCCGTCCTCGCGCAGGCTCTCCGGGACGTGCCGTTCGGGCCCCGCGTACACCACCTCGCGCCAGGCCCCCTTCTCCTCAAGTGGGTAGAACATCTTGGCCCATCCGCCCCTCGGAAGCTGCGACTCCATGAATGTGATGCGGTTCACGTTGGCGCACAGCCTCCGATGCTCCGGGTTGTGTGTGACGGCGTAGAGCTGACCCAGCCCCCAAGCGACCTTGCACTTGGCGGGCCAGAAGACCTGGGCCGGATCGCACCTCGCCTCGTAGTCCGCCAGCTTCAATGCGGCGTCCAGGAAGACCTCCTCGCCTGTGACCCTGTACACGTCGGCAAGGAGCGCCATGGACGTGCCGCTGACCCATGAGGGCTGCTTGATCTTGTCTGCCCTGATGGCATAATTCATCTCATGATCGTTCGGGAACTCGGTGACGAGGGAGCCGTCCGAGGCGCGCCGCTTGTAATAGATGCACGGCGGCTCCTGAGACAGGTGCTTCTCGTTAAGCCCGACCATTTCCGCCAGCCATTCGGCAGCCCTGCGCGCACGGTCAATCATGTTGCCGGCCAAGGCCCACTGGCCGAAGAAGCTGGTATTGAGCGGTTCGAGCTCCTCTGCGGGGTCTTCGTCTATGTTGGCGAAGACGCCGCCCGATTCATGCTGGTATTCAAAGGCTCGCGCCCTGTCCTCGTCGTTGGCGATCTTCTCGTAGCGAAGGTATTCGGCAAACTTGGCAAGAGTGCAGAAGCGATAGATTCGCTGCATGTCCTTCTCGTACCACTCCTCCTCGGCGAAATAGTACTCGGCGGGAGCCCGTCGCGCCTTCCCCACCACAAAGTCGAGGATCTGTATCACCTCGTTGATGCGCCCTTCCTCGTACAATCCCCAGCAGACCTTGTGGTTCCAGCTCACGCTTGGCTCGTTCGCGATCGGTCCTTCCGGGCCCATCTGGCCTGCCAGCCAGTCGCCGCTTCGCGCCATCGAGTCATTCATTCGCTCGATCATTTTCTCGAGGGCATCAATCTCATCGATTATCTGAGCATAAGACAGCTCGACCGCTTTGGTGTGAATCAATGGTCCATCTCCTATCAAATGCATGCCGAATTGCGCACGATGAACGTGAAACGGATTCTACAGCGACCCGCGCGCACGGTCAACGGCCCTTCCTCGGCCGCCACATTGCCCATTGCCTCGGCCGGCGTGCTCGGCGCTGCGGCGCTGGTTCTGCAATAGCGCCTAAGCCGCTGGAAGGGTGGCCTGAGGGGGCAAGGCCGTCCCTTTGACAGGTCCGGGAAGCGGTTCTATACTATGCGGTTCTTTGGGTGGTCCCGGCCACCGCCCTGCATGTCGGCCCTATTGCTGCGTGAACCGTGGCGGGCGAGTGCGGGATGGCGGCCCGAGAGGCGGATTCCACCTGCGAGGAGGTGAGTGCAATTGGCCGAGACTAGCGCAGAGAAGTCCAGCGCGATCGTTTTCGAGAGCTGCGAGACGTGCCGGGTCGCCTGCCCGGTGAGGACCGACACGCGCGCCTACGTGGACCTGATCGCGCAGGGGCGCTACATAGAGGCCTTCGAGACGATCCGCGAGACCAATCCGTTCCCGTCGGTCTGCTCGCTGATCTGCCACCATCCGTGCGAAGAGAAGTGCCGCCGGCAGTTCGTGGACGAGCCTGTGGCGCTGCGGAACCTGAAGCGCTTTGCGGTGGAGCAGGCCCTGGAGCACCGCGAAGCCGTCCGCATGAAGTCCGACATCACCCGCACCGAGACCGTCGGCGTCGTCGGCTCCGGGCCGGCGGGCCTGACGGTGGCCCATGACTGCATCAAGCAGGGATACGCGGTCACGGTCTACGAGGCGCTTCCGAGGCCGGGCGGGATGCTTGCCTGCGGGATACCCAAGTACCGACTGCCGGATGAGGCGCTCCAGCAGGACATAGACGACATCACTGCGCTCGGCGTGGAGGTCAGGACGGGCGTTCGCGTTGGCGCGGACGTTAGCCTGGAAGACCTGCGCCAGCAGCACGACGCCGTGGTGATCGCGGTGGGGCTGAGCGAGAGCCGCGATCTGCCGCTGGAGAACCACGACCATCCCGACGTGCTCCTCGGCATCCCGTTCCTGCGGGATACCGCCCTCGGCAATCCGCCCGAAGTGAAGGAGCACGTGCTTGTGATCGGAGGCGGGAACGTGGCCGTGGACGTGGCGCGCACCGCCATCCGCCTCGGGGCGAAGACCGTCAAGATGGTCTGCCTGGAGAGCGAGGAGGAGATACCGGCGTGGGATTGGGAGTGCCGCGAGGCCCTGGAGGAGGGCATCGAGTTCGTCTATCGGCGCGGGCCGATCGGCGCGGTTCTCGAGGGCGGGAGCGTCACAGGCCTCCAAGTGCGGGAAGTCGAGCGCGTCTTCGACGAGGACGGGCGGTTCTCGCCCACGTATTTCGACGAGCGCACGAGCACGATCCCGGGCGGGACGGTGATCCTCGCCATCGGCCAGCAGTCCGACATGGGCCTGGTTGAGCGCTCGGCCGTGGAGCTTGACGAGGGCGGGCGGCTCCGGTTCGCGCCCGCCGGGATGACCACCAGCGTGCCGGGCGTTTTCGCATGCGGCGAGGTCGTCACGGGTCCCGGCGCTGCGATCAAGGCCGTGGCGAGCGGCCACCACGCGGCGAAAGCCGTCATGAGCTACATAGAGACGGGCGAGGCCCCGGTCGCCGAGGATGAAGAGGTCGCGGAGGTCGGCGAGCTGCCGGACGACGTCATCAAGAACGTGCAGCGAATCGAGCGGCTGGCCATGCCGACCATCTCGGCCCAGGAGCGGGTGAAGAGCTTCGAGCAGTTCGAGCTGGGTTACAGCGAGGCGACGGCCCTGGCTGAGGCGCGCCGGTGCCTCTCGTGCACGGCGGGGGCCATCGTCGACAAGGACAAGTGCGCCGCGTGCCTCACGTGCATGCGCATCTGTCCGTTCGGCGTGCCGGCGGTGGACGACGTGGCGGTCATGTGCTCGGAGATGTGCCAGGCGTGCGGCCTGTGCGCAGTGGAGTGCCCCGGTCTGGCAATCAGCATCAAGCGCTTCGCCGTGGGCGACATCCGGGACCGCATCGTCAAGCTCATGCAGTCCTCCGAGCGGCAGGTTACCGGGGTCGAGATCGTCTGCGCGCAGGATGCCCGGGCGCGCGAAGAGCTTCAGGACCGCACCTACCGCATGAACGGCAGTTTTGTGGCGCGGGTGCCGGTCACCTGTGCGGCGCGCGCCGAGGAAGTGGACATGATGAAGGCCTTCGAGCTGGGCGCCGAAAGCGTCGTCGTCCGCCGGTGCGCCAAGTGCCGTTACCGCGGCGCGACGGGCCGGCTGGCCAAGCGGGTCGGGAGGACGCAACAGATACTGGATGCGGCGGGCGTCGGCGGGGAAAGGCTGAGCCTGGAGTGACGGCTTCTGCCGGAGAAATCGCAAGCCCGCATGGCGAGAACCGAAGGGGAGGAGTGCAATGGATGCGCAAACTGCTCTGCAGTTCCAGCTGATACAGCGGCACTTGGAGACGGCCGTTGTCCTGCTGGCCGTGCTGTGTATCCTCGCTGCTATCGTCACGGTCCTCAGCGTAGTGAACTTCGTGAGCTACACGCGTTCGTCGTGTGGGCCCCGCGCAGTGCGGAAGTTTGGCGAGAAGGCCCAGAAGCTCCTGTTGGCCGGAGAGTACGGTGAGCTCTTGGAACTGGCCAGGAGCCGGATGCGCGAGAGCCCGGGGGACGTAGGCCCACACTATTATGTAGGCGTCGCCAACTACAGAGTGGGTGCATACAGGGAAGCCGAGGAAGCGTTCGAAAAGGTGCTGGAGATCGACCCTGGCTGGCAGCCTGGGGTGCAGGCATACCTGGAGCGGTGCCGTAAGAAAGGGAGCCAGGAAGACGGAGAAGCGTACCGCGGCGGGTGTCGGCGGCGACAGGCTCAGCCTGGAGTAACCGAACCCGCAGAAGGCGACTACGGACTCGCCACCGAGGACACGGAGGCCAAGGAGAACGGACAAGAGATAGGGGTCAGGGGCCAGGGATCAGCCGTCAGAAGGAGCCTCTCCCATGCCGCCCCAGTCTTAAGGCCCCTCTCCGTGACCTCTGTGCCCTCCGTGGCGGCTTTGCCGTTGACGTGTTAGCAAAGGAGCCGGAATAGATGATCAAGGCCAACAGCAAGCCTCTGGAAGAGGTATGGGGCTTCGTGGAAGGCTGCAAGAAGGTGCTGGTGCTCGGCTGCGGCGGCTGCGTGACCGTGTGCCACGTGGGCGGGGAGAAGGAGGTCGGCGTGCTGGCCGAGGCGCTGCGACTCAAGGCGAAGACGAGCGGGGCGGAGGTCGAGTTCGCCGAGAACACCGTCCAGCGGGTGTGCGAGCCGGAGTTCGTCCAGCCCGTCCTCGATGGCCTGGATGGGGTGGACTCGATCGTGAGCATCTCCTGCGGAGTGGGCGTGAACCATCTTGCGGACCTGGACTGCCCCGTCCCGGCCTACCCGGGCGTCGATACGACCTTCATGGGCTCGACGGTGGAGCACGGCGTATGGGAGGAGAAGTGCGGCGGGTGCGGCAAGTGCATCCTCAACCTCACCGGCGGGCTGTGCCCGATCGCGCGCTGCGCCAAGGGCATCCTGAACGGCCCGTGCGGCGGCACCAACGAGGGCATGTGCGAGATAAGCAGCGAGGAGCACCAGGTGCCGTGCGTGTGGGCGCAGATAGTCGAGCGCCTGACCACGCTCGGCGCGCTGGATAAGCTCACGGAAGTCCAGGAGCCGAAGGACTGGTCCACATCCTACCATGGGGGCCTGCGCAGGAGGGTGCGGGAGGACCTGATGATCGCAAAAGAGGACGAGGAGCAGGAGGCCGCGTCCGAGGCCTGAGCGCGCGTCGGAAGCCCAAGAGAGTCGCAAGGAGACATAGACGTGAAAAGCGGCAGCAATCTGGAGAAGGTTCTCGAGGCGGGACATTTCGCGGTGACGGCTGAGCTCGGTCCGCCGATGAGCGCCGACGGCGACGAAGTGAAGGAGAAGATGGAGATACTGCGCGGCTCGGCCGACGCCTACAACATCACCGACAACCAGACCGCCGTGGTGCGCCTGTCCTCCATCGCCAGCGCCATCATGCTCACGCAGGGCGGCATGGAGCCCGTGATGCAGATGACCACGCGCGACCGCAACCGCATCGCCATCCAGGCCGACATGCTCGGCGCGGCGGCCTTCGGGATCAAGAACTGCCTGTGCATCGCCGGCGACCATCAGGCCTTCAGCGCGGCCGGCAAGCTCAAGGGGCACGTGGGGGCCAGGAACGTCTACGACATCGACTCGATCCAACTCGTCGCGGTCCTGAAGAAGATGCGCGATGAGGGCCTGACCGAGGGCGGCGACCCGCTGGAGCCGGCGCCGAAGATGCTCATCGGCGCCGCCTGGACCCCGATGGGCGACCCGGTGGAGTTCCGCATCATGCGCTTGGCGAAGAAGGCGGCGGCGGGGGCGGGCTTCATCCAGACCCAGGGCATCTACGACATCGAGCAGTTCCGCGAGATCATGAAGAAGGTCCGCAAGCTCGGCCTGCACGAGAAGACGGCCATCCTCGGCGGCGTGATCGTGCCGAAGAGCGGCATGATGCTCAAGTACATGAACAGTTCCGTGGCGGGCGTGAGCGTGCCGAAGGCGCTCGTGGGGCGCATGAACGACGTCAGGAAAGCCGCCGGCGACTGGAAGAAGGCCGAGGCGGCCGGCGACGAGAAGGGCGTGAAGGCCATCAAGAAGCAGGCGCGCCTGAACCAGGCGGCCGAGGGGAAGAAGATCGCCATCGAGCTCTGCGAGCAGCTCCGCGAGACCGAGGGGGTGCGGGGCGTGCACATTCAGGCTATCGAATGGGAGCGGGCGGTGCCGGGGATCGTCGAAGCCGCCGGGCTCCTGCCGCGTCCCGAGATGCCGGCCGACGAGGCCGAAGCCGCCGCCCCGTAGGGCACGGGCGCGGCGCCTGATACCGTGCCTCAGCCGGCGCCAATCGGCATGGCAGTTGCCGTATCGTAGTGGGCATTCGCGTAATCACCGGCGGAACGGGCTTGTAGAACAGGGATCGCGCTGCCTACCTGAAGATCACGGCAACCCCAGATTCTCAAGGGCCTCCTGCAGGTCCGACGGCAGGGGACCCGCTTCCGCTGCCGCGACGCTTTCCTCCAGTTCCGCACACGTGGCGGCGCCTACCAGGATGGTGCTCACGGTGGGGTCGGCAAGCACGTAGCGCACTGACAACGTCACGAGCGACAGACCACACTCTTTCTGCAGCTCGTATAATCGCCCGAGCCGATGCTGCATTTCCGGTTCGAGTCCCGGTGGCGGGGCCGAAAGCCACTCGGGATGCACCTCGAGCAAGTAGGGTTGGAATATGGCCGCCACAACATAGGCAACGCCCTTCTCCCGGGCCAGGGGCAGGGCCGTCCGGCCGGCACGGCGTGACAGCAGGGTGTAATCATAGGCCACAAGGCACGAGTCGACCTCCACGTGGCGCAGGACGTGCGCCAACTCCTCCGAGCGGTCGGCAGTGATCCCGATGAAACGGCATATCCCACGCTCTCTGGCCTCGCGCAGCACCTGCATTACCGGAGCGTCAGCGAAATCGTATGCCTCTTCGGGATTCAGCAGTTGATCCTGGGACGAGCCGTCCTTCCACCAGCACTCCCACTCCGCCATGTGAACCTGCAGGATGTCTACCGTGCTTCGGCGAAGGGCACGCAGGCTCTCCCAGAGCTGGGCGCGGAGCGCATCGGGCGATCGGAAGTCCGCCGGCGTCGCCATGTATCCCAACTTGGTGGCCAGCAAGTGCGGCTGTGCACTCCCCTCGAGCGCCTCTCCGAGAATCACCTGCGACGCGCCGCGCTCGTAAGCAGGGGCAGTGTCGAAATAGTTGACGCCGAGTTTCAACGCCCGCCGTACTGTTGCCAGCCCGTCGGCATAGCACCGCGTGTTCAGATGTCCTCCGCCCAATCCAATGGCCGGGACAGACTGGCCCGTGCTACCAAAAGGTCTGGTCTCCATGATTCCTTGCGAATCCGCCTTTCTAACGCCCATGAATGCTCGCGGACGCTGAACAGCCCGATGCCTCCGCAGCCTGCGGCAAATGAAGTGGGC
>CAZXDF010000071.1:0-3431 GCA_964639345.1 uncultured candidatus Brocadiaceae bacterium
GGCGCCGTTCGCAAGCTCAAGGCCGATATCGAGTACCTGTTTCTACTGGACCGCTTGACAAATGAGATCAAGGTGCAGGCCGGGACGGAGAACCCCAATGCCAACATCTATTACGGCTCTATCGAGGAGACTCTTTCCGGGGTACTGGCAAGAGTTCTGGCGAAGAGCAAACGCGGCTTCATCAACGGGATGATTACGGGCTACAGCAAGAGCGGTGGCGACGGGGAAGACGTGCGCCCGTTCGCCGTCTTCGCTGAGAATGGGGTGCCTGTCCAGCTCAAGTGGACGGCGCAGACGGACATGCATTCCATGTTCCTGCAAGTTCGCCTGACGCCACTACAAGAGACGATCCTCGGGCTGCGCGATACTCGATCCGAGGGCTACCAGTTGTGCTATTGGGTTTTGGGCGACTTCGTTCCAGCGGCTTGCTACATCTCCAAGCTGTCCTGGGATCCCTCTATATCGGCTGACCAGTTCTGGCGGCAATACCTGGAACGCATCCTCGGACCAGATGCCGTACCGAGCGCACTGGAAGGATTTCAGATCCTTGATGAAGGCACCGGCTATGCATTCTGGAAGATCGAGGCAGGCTTCCCCCTGCCGGGCGTCTTCAAGGATCATTTCGACGCAGGCCGGCCCGATGCGAAGTTGGAACGCAAGCGCAGGTACTACGAAGATGCGGTTATCCCCCTGCGACGCGCACAGCAACAGGCGACGCCCGCGGGCGGGAAGTTCCTGGATTACTTCATTGCCCGGGCGGAGTACACGGTGTTGTTGCTACGCTGCCTTTCAACGCTGGACCACGCCGGAGAGACGTACAAGAAGCGAGATGACGCCAGGAGACGTCGGGACGGACAGCAATACTTCCTGCTCGACCGTCAGGTTCTGCGCCAGCTCGATGAGGCCCTCGAAGCGATTGAGGTGGCAGCCCGGGTGCTCGCGCGGATCGTCGAAGATCAGTGCGACAGGGGGACTCTCGCGGCAACGAACATCTACGGCATTGACTATATCCGCTCTCTGCGCCACCTTGTCCGGTTGGACGCGACTGCCTGGCACTGGTCATGACGTGAGTGTGAGGCAGGAGCGTCGACAACCAGGTGTGGCTCCCGAGTATTCGGTCGGCTACCGACCACAAAGCTCCGCCCGCGAGGGCAGTTCTCGCAGTTTCCCACGGCCGAGGGCCCGCGATGTCGTGCATCCGCATGCTGTTCTCAGGCTTGACAATGGTCGAACGCAGGGCTACACTTCCCTGGCCGGGCTCAAATGGCCAGCAATACGCGAATCTGGGAAAGATCGGCTGACAACCTTCGTCCGTTGCCGGGCTCGGCCCCTTTCGATGAATCCTTTCCGCAACCCGTCCGCCGGTCGAACGGCCTCAGGGCAAGGAGAAAAACGCGCCGCGGGCGCCCGATCGTGCGGGTCGTCTTGCAGGCGACTTCCAATGTGCATACGCCGGGACTTGCACTGCCCCTCAGCCGAAGGAGAGCATGAGGCGCCTGCCTGACATCCTGTTCGGATCGCTCACCGAAAACCCCGTTCAGCGTCGGAACGTGTTCTGGATGATCCTGGGGCGCCTCCTGACTTCTTCCGGCGCCGTCTTCGTTGCTGCACCGGTCTTCCAGGCTTACCTTGTCAGCGCAGGCCTGGGCACGGGACTGATAGGAGCCATCGGATCGGTTGGCTCTGTGGCTGCAGGCGTGGGCATGTTCGCCCTGATCGGGGTGGCCGACCGGGTCCAGAACCGCATCCGGACGCTCGTGCTGTGTATGCTGGCGTTGATCATTACGCCGATTGTGCTGGCGGTGTTGAGCCAGCTCGGCCCAGAGACTAAGACCGCGGGCACCGTCTTCGTCGTCGTTATGGCTCTGAGGATCGGGGACGAGTTCTTGGGTTCTTTCCGGTCCATGGTGCGCTCGAGCATGATGGTGCGCGCGTTCCGCGTCAACGTTCGGGGCCGCCTGACGGGCATTGCGGGGTTTATCTCGGGCCTTGCCGCCCTCGGTCTCGGCTTGGTTACGATGAAGATATTGCGCGAACTCGAGTCCCCCCTGGGTTTCACGGTCTGCTTTGCCCTGGCGCCCGTCCTATACGTGGGGGGAGCGTTCGTCAGGCTGAACCTCCGGGAACTGCCCGAACTCAAGCGGCCCGGCCGCAGCGGCTCGGCCTTCCCGTGGGCAGCGATCTGGGACGTGCTCAGGCTCAGGGAGTTCCGCGTGCTGGTGGCGCCGAACATCCTGCGAGGCACGGTCGCCGGTGTGGGCTATTTTGCCTGGGTAGTGGCGATCAAGCGCCTGGAACTTCCCCCAGCCTACGCCGGCCTTGGGGCGGCGGCGAATGCGGTGGCCGGCACGCTTCTCGGCAACGTAGCCATAGGCCTGTTCTTGGACCGCCGGGGGCCGGGGCCGGTGCTTTTCGCAGGGGGGGTACTCGGCGCGATAGCCATGGTGGCGATGGTTCTCACACCCTCGCCCCGCGTCTTCCTCGGTTTCTACGGGCTGTTTGTCTTTGGCATGAAGTTGACGGGCGGAGGCGTCCCGCTTGGGGTCTTCGAGATAGCGCCGCCGGAAATCATAGGAGCTTTCAACGGAGCGAGGCTTATGCTGACGATAGCGGCCACGGCGATTTCAATATCAGTGGCGGGTCAACTCCTCAAAACGTTAGGCCCGCTTCCCGTGTTCGCGGCAGGCGCCGCGCTGAGCGTAGTGACCGGGATCTGGTATTGGTACGCGTTCCGCCGCACGGGCTAGCACCGAGTGCCCCACGCGAGGCCCGTTTCGTCGCTTCTGCGTCGGAAGAACGCTTGTGGGCGGGGGCCTGGGAATTCCTGTGAGCTGTTGAGGTTGGTGGCAAAGCGGTTCACCTGGCGCTTCTCTCTTTCGTCGCGGCCCTGATCGCAGTAAGATGGCGGCGTCGGGCGCTCGCCCTGCGCTTGGCAGCGGCATGCTGACAGCTAGTGACGGGAGCATCCCGCAAACAGTGAGGTTATCCCCGTCGCCGGCTTCGCCCCGGACCCTACCCAGAGTCCCGAGACCAGAGAGACAGAGAACAAAGAACGGGCTACTCGGGCAACATCAGAACACGAAACCCGTAATGGTCGCTCTGGGTGGGGGGATTGTTCCAGTGGCGGCAAGCTGATCGCAGGGACCGCGGGGGGTAGTTCCACGAACCGCCCCGCAAAACGCGAGAACCACTCGTCGCGGGGCCTTGCGGGTCTTCCGCCGGACTCCTGCCGCAGTAGCCGGAACCAGCAAAATCCGCACACCACTCCCAGACGTTGCCGTTCGTATCGTAGAGGCCCCATTTGTTCGGCTTCGAGTTATTGTCAAATGTTGTGTATGGAGGTTCAGGCGGCGTCGGCTTGGTCTTCTTGTTCCGTCTGGGCGTCGGCTCGGACTCCGTCGCGGAATTCCACGCCCAGGATCACGTCCTTC
>CAZXDF010000072.1:0-3062 GCA_964639345.1 uncultured candidatus Brocadiaceae bacterium
ACTGGCGTACGCCTGTGGCGTTCGCCGCGTCCTTGGCTGGTCCTCCGGTCGGGGCTCCGCCCCTCCCTCCAGACCAGCCAGCGAGGAAACCCCATCCAATTCTCTCATAACAACTGGCACAAGAAGCGGGAAGGGGTCAAAGACTTGAGCGGCAAGGAGCGTTTTCGATTGGTGACTACGCTAACGGGAGAGGGTAATCGAGAAGAAGCCATTATGGTAGCAGAGGCCTGTCCGAGATTACGCTACCTGATGGCTGATAAGGATTATGGGGAGAGGTGCATTGGGGCCTGGAGGATGGTGCGGGAAGCAGACGCGATGATTGAGAGGTAGCGGCTGGCAATGGAACTTCTTGAGGGGCAGGCAATCCATGCTATCCTGCGGGTGTTGAAGATGGGGGAGGCAGAGGGAGAGGATGGACCTGATGCTGCAGGTGCTGATCTTCCTGATGATGCGCCGCCATGGGTTCGAGCGGTAAGGACGATGAAGGAGGCTGAGCCGGTGCTGGAGTCCGTGGTGCAGCCGCTATTGAAGGGGTTCCTATCGCCAATCGCTATCGGGCTGAAGTGCGAATGGACGGGGTTTGACAGCTGCTGCCGGGATCAGCTTGGTATTGATGGAAAGACCCTACTTCGGGCCTGGGGCAGATCATCGTGTCTTGATTGGTTTGAAGGATTCGAGCCGGTCCTTGAGACTGTGGACCTGGACGAGGATGGCACCGAGGCAATGGATGCGGCCGAGGAGGGCTTCAGGACAGTGCTGCGGTTCACGTGATATGCCCGGCTCGGTCAGTGGGCAGCATCCCCGACAAACAGACAGTATAGGCCGGCTCATACCCCTTCCCCCCAGTCCCTCACGACAAACACCTGCCAGTCTCCCTTCTGACGCTGCAGATTGCTCCCCAGAGGAGTCTTGGGAAGCAGAGACCAGAGGGGGAGACGGGGTGAGCTATCCTCAGTTCCAGCGGGGCCTTGTAGCCGACAGATGGCGGGTAGTCGCGGGTTCGAATCGGGGGCCCGATACGCAGCAGAAAAGAAGACGCCTTTGCGCATCATTGACTTCGATTTCAAGCGCCGCGGCATCCATATCGCCGCAGAAACCCCCGCCGATCTTGCCGTCATCTGCCTTGCTGCGTAGACTTGTGCCACGGGCCCCTGCCGACATGAGCCGCCCTTCCCTTTCGCTTCCATCTGTCCAGTTCCCTGTCACTATACCTGCCGAGATGCTCTCCAACTGCCATGTCGGCCCAGAGGTTGCGGGTTGGTATCGGGGTCACTGGCCGGAGGAACGCCCATGTTCTGGTTGACCGCGAAAGACACGGGTGATACGCTCTCGTGTGACGCACGTCAGCCTACGTGTAAGGGCGTCCCCTGGAGGATCTCGGTTGGAAGGAACGGAGCGTATGAGGGCATTGACCAAGTCGATGGTGCTGTCTGTTGTCATGGCTGTGGTTGCCTTGCCGCTAGCGGCGTCTGAGGCTCCTGAGAGCGGTAAGGATGGGCCGTTCGGCCTGGACAAGGTCATCGCCTTCTATGCTGGCTTGGGGGTCGAGTCGCAGACCTTCATCGGGGGCGACGCCTGGAAGGACTGGAAGGAGCGGGGCAGTGTCGTCTACCGAGGGATGACCACGGGGTTTCTGAGCGAAAACGTCGAGGAGGGCTCCGACGTCCTGGCAAACCTTGATTTCAGGGACAACCCCAACCCGGTGGTCTGCATAGACGAGTTCGGCTGGGACTACGACGGGGGAAAGGACCGTCACACGGCGGCGATCTTGCAGGCGGTGCACAGGAAGAGGCCCCGACTGAAGATCGCGGTCTATCAGATGCGGGGCCCCGTCGCGCCGGAGTTGGCTGCGGCATATCGCGATACGGTCGAGCTGGTGATGCTGGAGACCTACGTCGACCTGAACGACGCCTGGCTGATCGGGTTCCAACTTCAGGCCGCGCGGCTCACGGGCCTCCTGGACAGGAGCGTGTTGGCGCTGGGCCTCGGTGCGGAGGCGGAGGATGCCTCGCGAGGCCTGCACGGCTGGGAGTGGGTCCGGACGGCAAAGGAGCTAGATCAGCAGGTCCGCCTGATCCGGATGGTGGCTCGTGAGTCCCCCGGGCTGGCGTTCTTCGGCAAGTTCCTGACCGGTGAGAGGGCCATGCGCATGACGGACGAGGAGCTGGAGGCGATCTGCAGCCGGTTCGACGAGTACCCCACCGACGGAACGGGCCTAAGGCCGGAGCTGCTAAAGCTGGGCAAGATGTTCACCAAGCGCTACGAGGGGCCGGCGGTCTTCTGCTCGTCTGAGTTCGTGCTGCCGCACTGGACCTACGAGGGGACGCCGTACGCCGATGCGCCTATGCGGGTCACCAGGGTGCTGATGATGAACCTGGGCGAGAAGGACGCCAAGGGCATCAAGGTGCGGCTGCGAGGCCCGTGGGAGGGGAGCGAGGTCTGGGCCGAGGGACCGGTGGACATCCCGGCCCGGTCACTCGTTGTCGCCCTGCTGCCCCTGCTACCGGGCAAGAGTTATCGCGGCTGGCTGGGAACCGAGATCATGGAAGTCGACGCGCCGCCGGGGTGCGAGGTGTTCAACTTTAAGGATTCCCGCTACCACGGGAAGCGGGAATCGGAGGCGACGGAAGAGGCGAAGGCGACCAAAGCAGATGCGGAATCTGCCGCGCCTGAGCGCCCGACTCCCTCTATGGCAGCTCTGCCAACTCCTCTGCCCGAGGAGCGCGCCGAGGCTGGCACGTCCCCACCGGAGGAGTGGACATCTGAGAAGCGCACGGTAACGGTGGCTACGCCTGACGGCAAGCAGGAAAAGGAGATCACCTACCACAGGAACACGATCGGAATGGAGTTCGTGAGGATTCCGGCGGGCGAGTTCATGATGGGGAGCCCGCCGGGCGAGGCAGACCGTGACGATGACGAAGGCCCGCAGCACAGAGTGCGGATTGCGAAACCGTTCTACATGGGCGCGCATGAAGTGACCCAAGCAGAGTATGAGAAGCTCATGGGGGAGAATCCTGCGACTTTCGAGGGGGCGAACAATCCGGTCGAAGAGGTGTCCTGGA
>CAZXDF010000073.1:0-4252 GCA_964639345.1 uncultured candidatus Brocadiaceae bacterium
GGCCGCACATCAAGGGGTATTGGACCTGGTCTCGTGCTTTTGTTGAGCGGGTTCTCTGGAGTGGGAGAGCAACGTGATGCACAGCTGCGCGGTTTATTCGGATGAAATGGGATCGGTTGGGTTGGGGAACGGCCGCCGGGCGAACGTGGCGGACGCCGGGCAGGGTACACCGGTGCCGGATGGCGGCCAACAGGCGGCCGTGCGGGCCAGAGCGACTTTGACCGGACAGATGCGCCGGCTGGCTGGCCTGGAGGGGGACCAAGAGTGCCTCCTGGCCGAACTTGATCGGCAGATTGAGGAGGTGAAAGCCGGCTTCAGCGCCCGGCTGGATTCCTTGCAGAGGAGCATTGCAGCGAAGCGGGGGCGGATCGAGGAGTTCTGCCGCGCCCGACGCGATGAGCTGCTCCCATCCGGGGCCAGGAGCGTCAAGACGCTCTACGGCCGGGTCGGGTTCAGGACCGTGGGGGCTCAGGTCATCCTCGCGCCCGAGGTCGACGAAGGGGAGGCCTGCGAGCGGCTTCGCGGGCAGGGGCTCGGGCGGTTCGTTCGTGTGCGGTGCTCGGCGGACCGCGCGGGACTCCGGGGCGCCGTGCGCGCGGGCGAGTTGGGCGAAGGGACCCTTGCCGCATGCGGCGTGCGCCTTACGGACCCTCGAGACTCCTTCTACTGCGCTCTTGACAGCGTTGCGGCGGCAGGTGCCGAGCCGAGATGATCGGCAGGGTGCAGATCCGAAGCATTGCACACCGCGTCCCACGCTGGCTCAGACATTTGAGGGCGCAGGCACTGTTGGAGAGCAGGGCGCTTTTCATGGGCATCGAGGAGGTCGAATGCCCCGCCTGTCGGGGTGGCGGATGGCTAGACCTCGTCCACTGGGAGCGTTGCCCCTTGTGCATGGGTTTCCGGGAGCTTCCGCGTTCATTGGCCGTGTGGTTTCATCGCCAAGTGACGGACGCAGGCACGCGGGCCCGTTTGCAGGCCCTGGCTGTCGGTCGCGAGCGCGCCGGGGCCCCATGCAGGGGGCGATACGGCCGAATAGCGGACCACCCCCACAAGATGGCCGACCTCGACACGGGATCTTACGACAATCTTCCCTGGGACCTGGCGAGCTGAAGGCGGGCGCCGTGACCTGTCCGAAGGTGGCCGCAAGCTGTTACTCGATGAATCGACACGATCTGCGTTGGCGGCCGGGGATGCTGCGATAGAGCGCCCCCCGGGGCCGACGATGCGAAGGGATGGCAACCATGCGATGCGAGACATGCGGGTGTCCGGAGGGTCGGTGGCTGCGCGTCAGGACGGTGGCGCAGCACTTCGGCTGCGGCTCCAAGACGGTGCGCCGGCTGATCCATACGGATGAGCTTGAGGCCCTGCGATTCGGCCGGGAGTACAGGGTGGATCACGCCTCGCTGGACAGGCTGGTGCGACGACATCCTCTGGCGGGCGAGCTGGAAGACGAGGAATCCCGGCTGCGGAAGATGGAGGCCTGAAATGAGGCCCTGACGGTGTTTCCCCGGCCGGCGGGTCATGCGCCTTTGCCCCATCACCCGCCACCTCCCCTCGGCCTGCAGAACCCCGGTTCTCGACATGGCCTCGGGTCCTGCCTTATGATGGGATAAGAGTTGCTCACGGGCCCGTTGAGGACGCATGCAGTGGGCGAGAACGCCGCCAGAGTTAGCCAGAAACTCGAGACCCTCCCCGTCGCGCCGGGAATCTACCTTCTCAAGGACAGGCGCGGCGAGGTCCTTTACGTGGGCAAGGCCAAGAGCCTGCGCGCCCGCGTGCGCTCCTACTTCCAGAACGGGGCCGACGCCGCCCGCCTCATCTCGCGCTGCATAGGGGAGGTCGCGGACCTGGACGTGGTCGTGGCCGGCTCGGAGAAGGAAGCACTCATCCTCGAGTGCAACTTCATCAAGCAGTTCCGGCCGCGCTACAACGTGAACCTCCGCGACGACAAGAGCTTCGTCAGCATCAAGATATCCCTGCGCGAGCCCTGGCCCCGGCCGATCGTCACGCGTCGGCTGACGGAGAAGGATGCGCTCTACTTCGGCCCCTACGCCAACGCGGGCGCCGCGCGCCAGACAGTGCGGGTGCTCCAGGACATCTTCCCCCTGCGCCGTTGTTCACTGCGCCAGTGCCGCGAGGCGAGGCGGCCCTGCCTCTACGGCCAGATGGGCAAGTGCCTGGGGCCGTGCTGCGAGGGCGTGACGGAGGAGCAGTACCGCGAACTCGTCGACCAGGTGGTCAGGTTCCTGCGCGGCAAGGGGGAGGAGGTGCTTCAGGAGCTGCGGCGCCAGATGAACGAGGCCTCCGTGGCCCAGCAGTTCGAACGCGCGGCGCGCCTGCGCGACCGGATCAGGGCGATTGAGACCACGCTCGAAAAGCAGCGCGCAGGGTCCACCGCCGAGCGGGTCGACCGGGACGTGTTCGGCCTGGCCGCCGTGGACGGAAGCGTCTGGGTGGCGGCGCTGTTCGTGCGGGGGGGCAACGTGCAGGACGCCGCCTCTTACCGCTTCGCCGCCGGCCTGGGCGAGCCGGGCGACATCTTCTGCTCGTTCCTCAACCAGTTCTATTCCGCCAACCGCTTCATCCCCGCCGAGGTGCTGCTGCCCGTGCCGAGCGAGGACGCGGAGGTGCTGGCAGAGGTGTTGAGCGAGAGGCTGGGACGAAGGGTCGCAGTGCTGTGGCCGCAGCGGGGGGCGAAGCGGCGCCTGGTCGAGCTTGCCGACAAGAACGCCCGGGAGGCCGAAGCCCTGGCCACGAGCGAGGCGGAGAAGCGCAGCGAGCAGATGGATTCGCTCAAGGAAATCCTGGGCCTCTCGGAAACGCCGCGGGTGATCGAATGCTTCGACATCTCGACCCTGCAGGGGCGCGAAGCCGTGGGTTCGATGGTGGTCTTTCGCGACGGCGAGCCCGACAAGCGCTCCTACCGCCACTACCGCGTCCGCTGGCCCGAGGGGCAGGACGACTTCGCGATGATGCACGAGGTGCTAACGCGCCGTTACCGGCACGTTGCCGAGGGGACGGGGCGGCCCGAGGAGCGGGCGATGCCGGAGCTTACGGTGGTGGACGGCGGCAAGGGCCAGCTTTCGGCGGCGCTGAGGGCCTTGCGCGGGCTGGGGCTCGAGCCGAAGCATGTCATCGCGCTGGCCAAGGAGCGGTCAGCCGGGGGGAAGAGGACGCGGGTGGAACGCGTCTACCTGCCGGGCCGCCCGCGCGCCGTGCCGCTGCCGGAGCGCAGCTACGGGCGTCGGCTCCTCGTGCGGGTTCGCGATGAGGCCCACCGCTTCGCCGTGCGCTATCACCGGACGCTGCGCCGGCGCGAAGCGCTGCGCTCGCCCCTTCTGGAGGTTCCGGGGGTCGGTCCGGCGCTTGCCGAGCGGCTTCTCGATCATTTTGGCGGACTCGCCCGGATCAAGGAGGCGACCGTCGAGGGATTCGCCGAAGTGAAGGGCGTAGGGGAGCACCTGGCGCGCATCATTCATGACCGGCTGCACGCGCCGGATCAGTGAAGCACCGGGCGGAGGGAGCGTCATGCCTCGGCATTGGCGGTAGGGGCCGTCTGAGCTTTCCGCCGGCCCAGGCCGGTGACGGCGACCACCAGCCCGAAAATGATGAAGCCCAGCGGGGCGATCGTGATGGCCCACCGGTGGTCCGGCATCCACCATGGCACGCGGAGTTCCGCGCCGACTATCCACCTGAGCGCGCCGACCATGGCCTCGGTGGTGCTTGCCGTCTTGATGAAGTATCCCACTCCGTAGGTGACCGCCGCCGTCGCGACCAGGGCCAGGATCATGCTGACGGCGAACATGCTGGAGACGTAGCGGGGCGTGCGGCGCGCGGCCTCGCCCATCAGTGCCGGGTATTGCGATGACCAGACGAACGCCGCGAGTGGATAGCCCCAGAAGAGCGCCGCAGGACTGTCCATCCAGATGGCCGCCAGTAGGATGCCGCCGCCAATAAGGCCGGGCAGGACGAGCAGCATCCGTCGGCCCCGCCCCTCCGGCACGAAGACCAACATGCTGCGGCTCACCACGTATGCCAGTCCGCACAGCGCCATCACATCCCCCGGGTGCCTCAGCGCCTCCCCGAAGCGTTCCTTGGCGTATATGGGGAACCAGGAACCCATCGTGGCATCGGAAACGCAGTGGAGGGCGCTCAGCAGCAGAATGAGCGCCATGGTGGGGCGGCCGAGCAGGCGCAGCCCCTCCCGAAGGCTGAGTGGCCTCGCGTAGGCGGCCTCGGTGTATGGCCCCTT
>CAZXDF010000074.1:0-5780 GCA_964639345.1 uncultured candidatus Brocadiaceae bacterium
CCAGCGCTACGTCAGCCTGACGCAGCTTCACCACTACCTGCTCTGCACTATGCCGTTTCTTCATCTGAGAATCCTTTCCGGACTATTGCCGTATGGATCCTCTCACAACTCCTGGATCAATTCTCGGGGAAGGGGTCACCCCCGCGCCACATGCTCACTGAGCGCGCCCCCGGCCATATGCGGACGCCGACTATGCAAGCGGGGTTGATCACCTGACGGCTCAGCTTTCGGGACGTATTCGCTGTTGTGGCAGGTCCCTTCTCTCTTCTGATCGCCCTGCGCTTGGCAGCGGCACGCTAAGTTAGTGACGGAAGCACCAGACGTTTTGGGAGATGATTCGCCACTCCGTGAAGGACTCCGTTGCCAGGAACGGGGGTGGGAGGCAGGTCGGCAACTTTTTCGTTCTTCCAGATGAACAGGCAATTGCCTGTGGCGCGCGATCCTCGCCGGACTCCGGCTGCTGTCAGGGGGGAAGGTTAGTTCTTCCTGCGATAGAACCAGATGGCAGCGCTGCGCTTCGGAAGTGCAAGCGTGAGACCGTGCCGGATCAGGGTCGATCCAGGTTTCTCTTCTGTCTCGCCAGTTTCAGAGTTCTCAAGGACGTACGCGGAAGTCCCGCAGATCCCCCGCGGGCGGACGGTGATGGTCTCCTCCGGGCATGCCGGAAGACGGATTCCCTGGATCAGCCCATACCCTGTTTCCGGGGAGTCGAACTGCCACGCGACCCATTTCTCGGCGCTGCGGTGGAACGCGGTAAGGGGGTAATAGTCGCCGTATAGCAACAGCTCGGATGCCCTTCGCCAGATGTCGATCATTCTCATGGCTAGAGCATAGTCGTAATCGTCCCTGCGGATATCCAAAGCGGTAGAAAACAGGGGCGCCATGCCGCAGTGGAAGGAGTAGCTGTCCACGCGGTGGGCGAATCGCGCCCTTCGGCCGATATCCCAGGACAGGGCGGATTCCTTGAAGTAAGGGAACCACGCGTACATCGTGTGGTGAAATGCCAGCTTCACCGGATGGATCCCGTACCCGTAGTCGGTGTAGTGCAGCGGCACAGAACGCCGCAGGGTCTCCAGATCGTTGCGGCGTCCTCCGCTCGCGCACGAATCGATCCATAGGCCCGGATTCCGTGCGAGCAGGTCGTCCCAGAACTGGAGGTAGCCCTGGACGTGCAGGTTCTCGTTCATCCCCTGGCGGTCAGGGTCCTCATTCGAGCGCCAGTGCTCTAGCAGCTCGAAGTTGACATCCTGCCGGTATATCTTGATGCCGTTGTCCTTGATCAGCCGGCACACGTGGTCGGTGAGCCATTGGCGGCATTCCGGGTTGCCCAGGTTCAACAGGTGCCACCCGCTTAACCTCTCGGCCCAGGCGCGCTTGTCCTCGTCATCGAACTCGCGGTCCTCCTTTTCCCTCGCCCTCAGCAACCATTCCGGGTGCTCCTCATAGAGCCTGGTGCCCGGTTGCACCCTTTCCGGCTCAAACCAGAGCAATAGGTCGGCGCCGTGGCGGGCCGCACAGTCCGATACCGCCTTCAAACCGTTGGGGAACCTCTCGGGGTCAGGCTCCCACGTTCCGGTTACGGTCCATTCCCTCTCATGGTTCTTGTTGTAGCACGTATACCAGCCGGCATCGATCCACCAGACGTCAAAGGGAATGCCACGCCGTTTGGCTATCTCTATATGCCGGAGCTGGTTCTCTTCGGTGGCTGCCGTGAATTCCTCAGCGTCACCAGGGCCTTGGCAGGCCAAGAGCGGTTTCATCGGCTGGCCGTTGGGTCTGGGAAGGATATGGGCAAGATACCAACGGCGCCACAGGTTCACGGCTCTCGAAACGTCGCCCGTCCAGGACAGGACCGTCATTCGCGGCGTGCGGATGCTCTCTCCCGGCATAAGCCGCAGGTTTGTCTTCTCCTGACCGGCCAGAACGTGCACGCCGTCCGGAAGTGCCTTGAAGGTGACTGCCCACTGCCCGGGCCAACCGATCGCGATGGACACACCGCAGCCCTCGAACATGAGGCGGTAGTAGGGAAACGCACCGTTGCAGGGACGCCCGCCGTCCGGGGCGAAGCTGAGGGGCGCTCCTTCATGCAGAGCCGTCTCTCTAGGTGTGTATCCCTCCTCGCTGTAGAAGTCGCCGTTGCAGTGATACAGAACCGGTGAGAGTCCCTCAAACGTCCCGTCCATGGCTAGGATGTCGCGGATGACCGGTGTGGGCTTGCCGTCGTTGTTGGTGAGCCATGCCATCCATTCCACGACCGGGTAGTCGCGATATTCCGTGCACTCGGCCCGCACATTCAGGCCGGTCTCGGGGTCGGTGCCCTCGAACATCGTTTCAACGATATTGGCGTCGATCCAGCGTCTCCTTGAGACCGGCTCCCAGTCTTCTGGAACGCCCGTTATGGCCTTTCCGCCGAGTCTGAGCGAGATGGGAACACTGGCAGGTCCGGAAACGAAACGACCGGCCCACATACGGCTTCTCGTCATGTCCTCGGGTTTCGTCGCAGGCAAGATGCACGTCGTATTCATCGCAGTCCCTCGATCTTTGTCGTTCGCGGGTCCTACTCCCCTGCCCGTGCAAGGCCCTCTTCGTCGTTCCTGCAGCCCCAGTTCCCGACGGAAGCACCCGAGATCGTCTTGGAACTGCTCTCAGACGTCCTTGCGGCCTCCGAAGCCGAAAAGGCTTTGCAGTCGCCGACGCTGTTTCTCCAGCGCGGTCCCTTCGTCCGCCATCGTAACGCCGTGGCGTTCACACAGCTCCAGGAATTCACCCACCAGCGGCCGCATCCTGTCGGCCAAGTCCTTCTCCGGCTTTGCCCCGTCCTCAAGGTACCAGACCGGTTCAATGGCCAGCCGATACGTGCTAACGGAAGCCTTCGCGACACGCCGCCGCACTTCCTCGCTGCCGGCTGCCTCCAGCGCATGGGCAAAGGCCTTCATGCCCTCCTCGGCCACTGTCTCATCAAGGCCATACTCGGCGGCCTCTGCGTTGCACTCCTGATGCCGGCCACTCGCCTCGGCCTTCCCACGCAGGAGGTTGATGAAGCGGCGAATCGGCTCCGCTGCGGGGCCGTAGTGCAACTTAAGGAACTCGTCCATGAGCGCCTCCGCGCTGCGCGAGGGGTCCCACAGGAGGTTCGCGACCACGTAGTTGCGCAGGTCCGACAGATCGGCCGCAATCGCGTTGTAGGTGCCTTGCATGAAGATGCCCCTGGCGCCGTTCGCGACGAAGAAGCGAATGTTCGGCTCGAGCACGTGGAGGTTCGGGCAGGGGAGCAGGTAGTTGCGAAAGTTCGTTATGTAGGTCCACGCGTAGATGTCATCACAGATCGCCCCCCAGCCCACCATGTCTCCGCAGAACGGCGTATTCTTCGGGCAGTCGGGGTCCGTGATTGGGTGAAGCTGACAGCACTCGATGTTGCACAGCTGGATGCGCACGTTGGGGCGCGGGAGGACCGTCCTGGGCGGCTTGCGCGAATAGATGTAGGCAAGCGTGCCCACCTTGACGTCTGGGAACTCCTGGGCTACCGCGTCGGCCACGGAGTTCACGAACGTCAGCAGCGTCCCCATGGCCGACCCTTCCGCCTCGTCTAACTCCGCGCAGACCGGGCAGCGGCAGTTGTAGAGGTTGTCGTTCATGCTCACCGAGATGCAGCGGGTGTCCGGCTGCCGGCGCAGGTCCTCCATCACGCTCTCGGTGACGATGCGCAGCACGTCGGGATTGGTGAGGCATAGCTGCGTGCCGTGCCAGCCACCGGCATTCTCGACGTCCGTGCGGCGCTTGCCGTCGATCTCGGCGAAGTACTCCGGGTGCTCCCGAGCGTGGACCTCCAGGGGAAGCTGGCGGAAGAAGCTGTGGTTAATCAGGATGTCGGGGGTCTTGCCGCCAAGAGTCTCGTCCTCCGCCACCGTGTTGACGCGGAGGCGCGCGGCGAAGGCGTGGTCGTGCTGGTTCTCCCCGTACGCGGACCACCGGAAGGCTAGCAACGGATGGTAGTCGCGCTCCAGGGGGCGGACCAGGCAACGCCCCCGCAGGCGCGGCACATGGGTGTGGTCCGGCGTCAGGAAGCGCACGCCCACGTAGTCCTCCAAGAACGTGTAGACCCCGTAGAGCGTGCCGCGCGGACGCCCGCCTGCGATCGCGATGCAGTCTCCCTGCATGACGATGCGCAGGTCCTCCGGGCCGAACGCGGCGCCCTTGAAGCCCGGCGCGCCGGCCTTCACGGCGGCGTCCGGGCCGATCAGGACGTGTCGGTCCGGCCGGTCCGTGTCCGCCACGATCGGAAGCTCGATCCCCGACGCCTGCGCCATCAGCCGCCGGAACTCCTCTGCGGCGTAACGCTCGCTCGGTATGGCATCGGCGGCAACCACGACGTCCCAACCGTCCGACAGCACGAGCTCATTACTGCTCATGTCCACATCCTCCTTCTGGACCGGGGGCATCTAGCCCTCGGCACCGCGTCTTCCCGCCGCAGGATCGGCAGGCCGCAGTCGCCGGCTTCGGGGTAAGGGTAGCCAACATCGATACCACTCGTCAACCACGCCAGCTACCTCCGAGCGACCCACCGTTCAGGGGGGAAGACCCCTATATGGGAGCCTGTGAATAATTGCGTATGGACGCCGGTGTGTGGCTAAAAATCCCGGTTGAAACCGCACACCCACCCGCCGTCAACAACGAAGTTGTGACCGTTGACGTAGGAAGATGCGTCGGACGCCAGGAACGCGACAGCATGGGCAATCTCTTCCGGCTCACCCTGCCGTCCTTGCGGGACGAACGTCACCAGGCGGTCGACGAACTGCCTGTAGGTGCCGCTCTTATCGGCGAGCAGAGCGCGGCCAGACTCTACCAGGGTTGAACCCGGCGATACCGCGTTCACCCGGACGCCGAACGGACCCATCTCGCATGCCATGGCTTCGGTCATCCTTATGACACCGGCCTTCGCTGCCACGAATCCGATCTGCAACCGAAGCGCCACAACCCCCGCGACCGATGCAATATTGATGATCGAGCCGGACCTCTGCCTGACCATCACCTGCGCGGCAGCCTTGCAGCAGTGAAAGGTCCCGTTCAAGTCCGCGTTGACGATACTGTCCCAGGTCTCATCCGGATACTTGTCGAACGTGACCCTATCTTCCGGTTTCATCGAATTGATGCCCGCGTTGTTGACCATAATGTCGAGGCGGCCGAAGCGCTGGACCACCGACTCGACGAGCTCCTGCACTTGCTCGCGGTCGGCGATGTCGCATGGCAGGAAGATCGCGGGCGAGCCGAGTGCCCTGGCCGTGGCCTGGCCCTTTTCTGTCTGGACGTCGGAGACCACCACGACGGCGCCATTCCTCGCCAGAAGAGTGGCAATGGCCCTTCCGATGCCCTGCGCCGAACCGGTCACAATCCCGATCTTGCCCCCCACGGCATACGAACTTTTCGGTTCGCCCATGCTATTCAATCTCCCTATAGGTTGTGCCCCAAGCCTTCTTGCGTAGGTCGTAGACGTCATTCGCGCCCGGTGCCGGCTGACCCGGCCAGACGGTGATGATCTCGAAGTCCTGCGTCTCGCTCTTGTTCGTCAATGCGTGGAACGTGCCTGCCGGAATGAATACCAGCGTTCCGTTCTCAATGTCGTAATCCACACCGTCCATATGCAGGATGGCCTCGCCGCTCAGTACGATGTAGACCTCGTCGTTTGGGGGCGGATGCACGCCTCCACCTGTGCTGCAGCCGGCCTTCAATGTGCCGTGATTGAGCTGCAGCTTCTCGGAGCCGGAATTGCCAACGTCCAGGAG
>CAZXDF010000075.1:0-2940 GCA_964639345.1 uncultured candidatus Brocadiaceae bacterium
TAGGCACCCTTCAACGCTGGCGTGAGGTGGAGCAGATGAAGACTTCTGCACTGCTTAAGGACGCACTCAGCGAGCGTGCGCGCACGCTATGGGCCTCGCGCTATCTGCCAGCCGTCATAATCTGCGTTGGAGCTGCGCTGCGTCTTTCCCACTACGCTTCTAATCGCTCCCTGTGCGTTGACGAGGCCATGCTGGCGTCAAGCGTCATCCGCCGATCATTGTGGCAGCTCTTTCTGAAGCTTGACTACTCCCAGGCCAGTCCTGTCGGTTTCCTGGCCCTAGAGAGATTCGCAGTTGTCGTGTTTGGGAGAGGCGAGCTTGCGCTCAGGCTAGTCCCTCTCGTGTCAGGACTCTTATCCCTGTACCTGTTCTACGTCCTCGGGGTGAAATGGCTGGATCGGAGTGCCGCACTGTTTGCATTAGGGCTTCTTGCCATTGCGGAGCCCTTCATCTATTACTCCGCCGAAGTCAAGCATTATTCAACTGATGTGATGTGTGCCTTGTTGATATATCTGAGCCTCACACGTGTGATGCGGGATGCCGCTTCTCTCGCCAGCCTGCTTGTCCTTACTGTGACAGGCGCTGTGGCGGTATGGTTCTCATATCCAGCTGCATTTGTGCTGGCAGGGATTGGAGCACCCCTTGCCCTCTTCTCTGTTTACAGGAAGAAGTGGGCGGGGCTCCTCAGACTCTCGGTCGTTGGGTCGGTATGGGCCCTGAGCTTTGTGATCTGCTATCTGGTCTTGATCCGGCAAGTGGCTGCGAACCCGGACCAGCTGTGGTTTTGGCGTTCGGGGTTTGTCCCTTTTAGTTCCTTGGGGGTGACCGCTGAGTGGCTCCGCAAGTCCTTCATGGACTTCTCGCAGGGCACACTCAGGCTTCCTACTGCGCTTGGCTGCGCCAATGTGGGCGCGCTGGCTCTTCTCGTTGGGTGTTACGTGACGTTTCGCAAGAAGAAGCAGGAACTGGCTGTAATCGTGGGTCCTGTTCTGTTTTGCCTCTTGGCTTCCTCTCTGAGGAGGTACCCATTCAAGGGGCGGCTGTTGCTGTTTCTTGCCCCCGGTGCATTGCTCCTAATGGGTAACGGGGCGGCCCAATTAGCGGGCCACTGCCGCTATCGTTTCTTGCGCTTGGGCGGCCTGGTGCTGGTGATCCTTTTGTTCATGCCTGTTGCGTACAGGGCGCTGGGGCTCGCGTTACCACCATACGGGGAGGAGGAGATCAAACCGGTCATTCAGAACATCTGGGAGCGGCGCCAGCCAGGCGACATAGTCTATGTCCACTACGGGGCAAACCCAGCCTTCCAGTACTACCGGGAGGTTTATGGGTATGGTTTCGAGGACTGGGTAAGAGGGGTGTTCTCCCCCTGGGACCGAACGCGCTATCTTGCGGAGCTGAAGCAGTTCACAGGCGGGAGAGACGTTCGAAGGGTCTGGTTTCTGTTCTCGCATGACCGGTACGATGAGGCAGGCTTCTTTCTGTCGAAGCTAGACGGCATGGGGAAGAGGCTGGATGGCTTTGAGGCCAGAGGGGCAGCAGCATACCTTTACGAGCTAGACGGGAAGCACGATCGCCGCTAGCGAAACAGCTGGGGCTTTGCAGCTGGCTGAGGTAGCGACAACGCAATGTTGCCTGTGGCCTTTGGCCGGCCCCTGCCCTTCGGCCGGGTTGACCTGGGTTCAAGACTTGTAGGCTGGTACTTTCCTCACATCTGCCCAACCTCCGCTGAGAACTCGTCCGTCCGGTTGAAGGAAGCTGATCCGCTCTCCCACAGCGCCACCACGATTTCCGGGTTCTCCGTCGCCGCAACGACACTTCTTATCAGTTCGTTTCGCTTGAACCCCATGAGATTCTTCAGCACCTAACGCTATGCGCATCAGCAGCTCTTGCCAGTTGGCTGGATGCGCTTGTCACGACACCCCTGCCTCCCCTCACCCGCGCTCCGCGAGCCACTTCGCCACCCTGGCGTCGGCCTCGGAGACCTTACCGGCCATCTCGGATTTGTAAGAAGCGAGAGCGTCGGCCAGGGCGCGGTCGCCGAGCGCAAGGATCTGGACGGCCAGCAGCGCGGCATTGCGCGCGCCGCTCTTGCCGATGCCCATCGTGGCCACCGCCACCCCGCCCGGCATCTGAACGGTCGAGAGCAGGCTGTCCAGCCCGCCCGCCCTGTCGGTGGGCATGGGCACGCCGATGACCGGCAGCATCGTCATCGAGGCCACCACACCCGCCAGGTGCGCTGCGCCGCCTGCGCCCGCAATGATGACCTTCAGGCCCCGCCCGGCGGCCCCCGTGGCGAAGTCGCGCACGGCCTCCGGCGTTCGGTGGGCGCTCATTACGCGCAACTCGAACGGCACTGCGAACCGCTCAAGAGCTTCCACGGCGGATTCCATCACCGGCAGGTCGCTGTCGCTGCCCATGAGAACGGCCACAAGCGGCTTTTCGCTCATCGTTTCGCCCTCGAAACCTGGTTATCGGTACGGTGCTCCCGGGCGAGTCCAGGAGGAACGTATTGTAGGCCCCGAAGGGCCGTCGCGTCCACCGCAAAACGCAGCGCCGTCGCGCGCGCCCGGTTCATGCCCACCGCCGGCGGGTTGCTGCTGCGCGCGCGAAGCTGTAGAATGATTCGATGGTATCGCTTAAGGAAATCCTACCCGCCTACTGGATCGGCGAGGAGATCGGGCACGGGGCCCGCAGCGTCGTCCACGAGGTAAAGCGCAAGAGCGACGGGCAGCGTTTCGCCGCGAAGTTCGTCCCGGTGCGCGAAGATGCCGACCTGGAGATCATCCGGCATCTGGAGAACGAGCACGAGATTCTGAAGGCCCTCCACACCGAAGCCAGCCCGGGCGCCAGGCTCATCGTGGAACCGGTGGAAATGCTGACGGTCCGCCGCTGGTTCAAGACGCTGGCGGCCTGCCACGTGATGGAATACGCGCCCGGCAG
>CAZXDF010000076.1:0-2569 GCA_964639345.1 uncultured candidatus Brocadiaceae bacterium
CTGGATCAATTCTCGGGGAAGGGGTCACCTGCGCATAGAGGCACAACAGCACCCATGCGAGGTATCGCATGCGGCTCGCCCCCCTGCCGGCAGTGCCAACGTGAGGTTGAAGCGGAATAGCGGGTGCGCCCCCGGCCTTTGACTTGGCCGCTTCTACGATCCGTTTCCGGCGCCGGCCAAAGAAGTAGATGGCCGCGCCGACGCAATGGGTGAGGACGATCAAGCCGATCCGGTCCAGCTTGTTCCTACCCCTGGGCTCATGCACGGCGCAGTCAACGATCATCCATATCCAGAAACCGGTTGACAGGAGGACCATTGCCAGGACTGCCAAGACGAACAAAATCCCGAATAAGTCCATTACGCCCATCGCGTGTTCCCCCTACTCTTCCGTGACCGGACTGCCGGTACACCAGTGCCCTTGGCGCGGCGCATTCCCCAGCGGCGCCGCGATGTCCACCATTGTAGGCTTGCCCCCCCTAACACGCAAGGGGGCGCGCCCGCAGCCGGCGAAGGCCGGGCCAGCGGGGCCATCGCTGCCGCCGGCGGCTTCGCCACGGGAGCGGCCCGGGCGGTCATTCGCGCTTACCCTCCGGCCGCTCACAGGCGTAACCCTTTCCAAGCCAAACACAAACGACGTGCCGCACCGCCATGCCTGTTTCCCTTGACACCCCGCCGCCCGGCGCTACAATACGGACTCCGGCCCGAAAGGATTGTCCTTGCTTCGGTTGGGGAGCCCCCGGGAATTGAGCCAGGAAAGAATCGGCGTCATCGGCGGCAGCGGTCTCTACCGGATGGACGGTGTCGAGGTGGAGGAGGAGATCGCCCTCGATACCCCCTTCGGCCCGCCGTCGGACAGTTTCCTGCTGTGCCGGCTGGGCGGCCGGGAGGTGCTTTTCCTGCCCCGGCACGGACGCGGCCACGGGCTGCTGCCCGGGGAGGTGCCCTTTCGGGCGAACATCTACGGGATGAAGAAGCTCGGTGTGGGCCGCATACTGGCGGTGGGCGCGGTGGGGAGCATGAGGGAGCACATCCATCCCTGCGACGTGGTGGTGCCCGACCAGTTCATCGACCGCACGAGGGGGCGCAAGGACACGTTCTTCGGCGACGGCGTCGTGGCTCACATCGCCCTCGCGGACCCCGTCTGCGGGGAGCTGGCCGCCCTCATCGCGGATGCAGCCGCATCCTGCGGGGCAACGCTCCACAGTGGCGGGACTTACCTCTGCATGGAGGGGCCGGCGTTCTCCACCCGGGCCGAGTCGCTCCTCTACCGCAACTGGGGCGTGGACGTAATCGGCATGACGAACCTGCACGAGGCCAAGCTCGCCCGCGAGGCGGAGATTTGCTACGCAACCATGGCGCTGGTGACCGATTACGACTGCTGGCACGAGTCTGAAGAGTCGGTCTCGGTGGAGATGCTGCTGGGGAACCTGCGGCACAATGCGGAGCTTGCTCAGGGCATCATCAGGGCCGCCGTGGCGGCCATGGGGGGGGAAAGGACCTGCCCCTGCGCCACGGCGCTCAAGTACGCCGTCATCACCCCGCCGGAACACATCCCGCCGGAGATCAAAAAGAAACTGGACGTCATAATCGGAAAGTATGTAGAATAGCGATGGTTGGGAGAGCCGAGCTTCGGCCAGAGGCAGCAGGAAGGAATGGGAGAAATGGGCAAGCAATTAAGCGTGGTGTGCGGCAAGTGCGGCAAGAGGCTCACGACGGAAGAGCGCCACATCGGGCGCACGGCCACCTGCCCGTCCTGCGGGGCCGAGGTCCACATCACCGAGACCCAGCAGGGCAGTTCCGCGCCCGCGGGGGAGGACGTCCCGGTGCGCCCGGGCGGGATGCTCAAGGTGACCAAGCAGGGCGACGTGGGCGTGGTGACCTTCACCACTTCGCGCATCCTGGACCAGTCCAACGTGCAGCAACTGGGGGACGAGTTTAACGCGCTTCTGACAGACCACAAGCTGAAGAAGATCGTCCTGAACTTCAGCAGCATCGGCTACTTGAGCAGCGCGGTCATGGGCAAGCTCGTCAACCTGCTGAAGAAGGTCCAGGCAGAACGCGGAGACATGGGGCTGTGCAACATCGATTCGAGCATCTTCGAAATATTCAAGATCATGCGCTTCGACAAGCTCTTCAAGATACACGAGACCGAGGACCAGGCCGTCATCGACCTGATGGACTGACATGGCGGCGCAGAAGGGCAAGGTCGAGAGCTTGGATCTGAAGGCCTTCAGTTGGCAGGGGTTTAGCCTGAGGGTGCCTTCCGGGTGGGATATGGTGTCCTTCCGCGGCGACCGCAGCGGCGGACGCGTGGGCCTGGCCGACGAACATGCGCTCCGGCTCGAGATGGAGTGGGAGACGGCGCGCGGAGGGTCCGAACCTGCCGAAATCGCTTCCCGCCTCCTTCAGCAACTGCGCAAGAGGGCCAAGAAGGACAAGCACACAAACCCCCGGTCCTTAGCGATCCAGAGGAACCCTGAGCTCTTTGGCCGGGCCAGGGGCCATCTCCATTGGCAGCCCCAGGCCAGCTCAGCAGAGAAAAGGGCCATCATACACCAAGGTGACGAGG
>CAZXDF010000077.1:0-4625 GCA_964639345.1 uncultured candidatus Brocadiaceae bacterium
AGTCTCTACCCAATCCTGTCCATCCTGCTATCCTTTCCGAGTTCGTACCGTTGCGGGTTAGCGGCCGGTGGGCAGTCTCGGGAGAGGTCCGGCCCGGCCTTGGCGCATGAGCAGACATGAGCATAAAGGAATACGCGGGCCGGTTCGCCAGGGAGCGGCCGAAGACGACGGTCCTCCTCGCGCTGCTCGCGCTGACCCTGCTGCGCCTCCTTATCGGGGCCATCATCAAGACGGATCGCGAGCGCGTCGAGGACGTCGTCTCCGGCGCCGAGCGCTCGCTGGAGGCAGGGGACGTCGAGGGCACAATGGCATGGGTAGCGCCGGATTACCGCCAGGAGGGCATGGACCGCGACGCGTTGCGCCGTTTCACAGCCAGGGGTATCGCGACGTATGGCACGCCGAGGATCCTCATCCTCAGCAGGAGATTCAGCCTGGAGGCAGACCGGGCCACGTGCCAATTGTCGGTGGTCGTGAAATTCCCCAACGCGCCCAGGGGAATGAACATGCTGAGCCGCAGCAAGTGGCGGGTGTCCCTGCGACGAGCCGGGCGCAGGTGGTGGATTACGGAGGTCAGGCCCCTGGAAATCCAAGACCGTCCCATCGGCGGGCTCGTCCCGTTCGGCGGGCGTTTCATGGGGCGGGGGGGCCAGGACCCGGACGGCCCCTGAGGGCCGGGGAGAGTGGAAGATGGCGCTGAACCTCAACACCCTGGCGCTGGCGCTCCTGATTCTGAGCGCGGTGTGCTTCAACCGGCGCCGCCACCGGATGCTGCTGGTAAGCGGGGCGCTCTTCTTTCCCGTCGCAGCCGCCGCCACGCTCGCCTGCTGGTGGCCGCTCCTCGGCCTGGTTGCGGCCATCGCGGTGCTCGCGCTCACGCTCGGGGCCTCGTTGCTCCTTCTCGCGCTCCTGCTGATCGACGTGACCCTTGCCCCCTTCTGCCTCGAGATGACCTACCCCGCCCTGCTGTGCTGGGTCCTGTGTCCCCTTGCGGTGGGGGCGAACTACCTCGCCCTGGTCCTGACCTAGCCCAGCGCCACAACGTCAGACTTGCCACAGAGGACAGAGAGAACTCGGAGGGTAAGGATACAGGAAGGACCGCAAGAGGGGCGGAGAACCGCATCAGGGCGAAAACACCGGGACCACAATCCGGAGACGTTGTCTCTGGGGAGGTGTCTCAAATCCATGAAGTCCTCCTTGCCCCCCTCTCTGTGATCTCTGTGGCAACTATTTGCCACTGGCCGGGCCCCAAGGGGCGCCGCCCCCTTGTGCAACGGGGTGGCATTTCTGTTATATTTGACGTGCTTGTTGTGCACTCGGCAAACGTCCACTTGACGAGCGGGTAGAAATGGCAAAGGTATCCCTCTGGAAAGAGTTCTGGAAGGGCTTGTTCGAGCACAACGCAGTGTTCGTGCTGGCAGTGGGGCTCTGTCCGACGCTGGCCGTGACGACCGGCGTGAAGAACGCCGTCGCCATGGGAGTGGCGGTGATCGCCGTGCTGACCTGCTCGAACGCCATCATTTCGCCCCTCCGCCGCCTCATCCCCAAGGAGGTGCGCATCCCGTGTTTCATCGTCATCATCGCCTCGTTCGTCACGATGGTCGAGATTATCTTTAAGGCGTACATGCCCGCCGCCATCAATCAGGCGCTGGGCATTTTCCTGCCCCTGATCGTCGTCAACTGCGTGATTCTGTACCGCGCCGAGGCATTCGCATACAAGCACGGCCTGGTGCGGTCCGTGCTTGACGGGCTGGGCATAGGCATCGGCTTTACCCTGGCCATCTGCTTGGTGGCGGCGGTCCGGGAGGCCCTGGGGAGCGGAACGCTCTGGGGCTACGCCTGGATGCCGACGTACGCCCCGGCGAGCATCCTTGTCCAGGCGCCGGGCGCCTTCATCGTGCTGGGCCTGATGATGGCCGGCTACAACTGGTTCAAGGGCAGGAGTGCGGGCGGGTCCTCGGCAGGACACTGCGGTTAGCACTGCAACGCCAGACTTGCCACAGAGGACACAGAGGATGCAGAGGAAGGACAAGAGAAAGAGGTCAGGGGCCAGGGATCAGGGTTCAGCACCAAGATCAAAAAATCGAAGGGTCAGCAGCAAGGTCAAAGGGTCGAAGGGGTCGGAAGGTCCAAGAGCCACGACACCACCAAATCCAGTTGCACTGGTGATACAGGCAAGGGACAAAGTCAAAAGGTCAAAGGGTCGAAGGGTCAAAAGGTCTAAGAGTTACGACGACCGGGCCTTGACTTTTGGACTTTTGGACTCTTAGACTCTTGGACTCTTCGACCTTCGTTGAAAGGCGGTTGCACCGCCGGGCCGCGCGCGGCCCTCTTGCACAAAGGCGGTTGCACCGCTTGACTCTTAGACCCTTGGACTCTTCGACTTCCGTTGACAATCGGCGCGGCGCGCGCGCCTTCGGAGCGATGGGATGAACAGATGAACATGGGGACGTTCTTCGCAATCGCCTTTTCGGCCATCTTCGTCAACAACTTCGTGCTGGCGAGGTTCCTCGGCCTATGCCCGTTCATCGGCGTCACGCAGAAGCTCAAGAGCGCCATCGGGATGGGTGCGGCGGTGACCTTCGTGATGTTCCTGGCCAGCCTAGTGACCTACCTGCTCTATGCGCTCATTCTGAAGGAAGGCGCCCCGTGGGTGGATGCGGACTTGGTGCTCGCGCTGAAGACCCCGATGTACATCCTGGTCATCGCCGCGCTGGTGCAACTTGTGGAGATGTTCCTGCGCTCCCGCGTGCCCGCCCTATACGACGCCCTGGGCATCTACCTCCCGCTGATAACGACGAACTGCGCCGTGATGGGCGTTGCGCTGCTGAACACGACGGACGCGCCGGAGATCCTGCGCAAGGTGACCGAGGAGGGCTTCAGCGCGCAGGGGCTGATCGCTGCCACGTGGCACGGCGTCGCGGCGGGCCTGGGCTTTACGCTGGCCATGCTCCTGATGAGCGGCGTGCGGGAGCGCCTGGACCTGGCCGACGTGCCTGAGCCGCTCAAGGGCATGCCGATCGCCTTCATCTGCACCGGCCTGATGGCCATGGCATTTCTGGGTTTCGCCGGCATGATCGGTTAGCCCGCGTGTCGAGAAACACTAAGGCGCTATTGCAGAACCCGCTCCGTCGGCCCGAGGCTGAGCGAGAGCGCCCGAGGGCAAGGAGGCCGAAGCAGGCGATTCAAAGGCCAGAATCGCCGATGCAATCGGTTTTGGTGATGCAGGCAAGGGATGAGGGATGGGATAAAGGGCGGTTGCACCGCGAAGGATGTCTTTACCACGAAAGGCGGTTGCACCGCCGATGAAGGCCGACACAGCCATTCGGCGCTCGCAGCCGGACGAAGCCAGGATGGGGTTTTGCAACAGCGCCTAGGTCAGTCGGACAAGGGAAACATGTCGACTATTCGCAATCGGACCATTCTGTCAATCACCTTCCTGTGCCTGGCCGCTCGGGCGGGGCTGTGCGCGGTTCCCGCCGACGCCGTGGCCGTGGTGAACGGCGAGGTACTGTTGCGCCGGGACTTTACGGCAGCCCTCGTGCGGGAGCTGGGCAGGCCGGTCCTTGAGACCTACATTGACTGGGTGCTGGTGGAGCAGGAGGCGCGCGGGGCCGGCATCAGCATCGCGGAGGGAGTGCTCGAGGCGCGGCGGGAGACGGAGATCCGCCTGCGCATGCGCCGGCTCTATGAGAATGCACGCATGACGCCCGAGGAGTTCACCGATGCAGCCGTCACGCACGGTTGGACTCGGGATCAGGCGCAGAAAGAGATCGAGAAATCCATTCGACCGGAGGTGCTGCGCCTGCGCCTGCTGGCTGAGAAGGTCCTTCGCCCGCAGGTGAAGGTACCCGACGCGGCGGTGCGGCAGTACTACGATCGCACGCACGGCAAGCGGTTCGCCGCCGCCCACATCGCCGTGCCCGACGAGGAATTCGCCAGGCAACTGCTCGGCCTGCTCCGTGTTCAGCCCCAGCAATGGCCCGACCTGGTGCTGCGCTTCAGCCTGGACCGTGCCAGCATCCCCTCGACCGGCAGGCTTCAGCCCGTCCCCGCCTCCTCCGAGCTGGGCAAGGCGCTTGCGGAGATGGAGGCGGGTTCGATCCGGCTCTACGAGGAGAAGGGCCCGGTGCTGAGGCCGGGTAAGCCGGTCGGCGGGCAGTTCGCGAGCGACGCGAGCAGGTGGCACGTCCTGTACCTCATCCGGCCAATCCCCGCCTCCGACCGGCCGTTCGAGGAGGTTGAGGACGAGCTCAGAAAGGAGCTTTACTGCCGCAGGGCCGGGGGGATCATCGACGGCTGGCTGGCCTGGCTGCACGCAAGGGCGACGGTCGTGGTCAACCTGTCGCTGGAGCCGCGCGCGCGGGCGGTGCTGGGCAGCGACATCGTGGCGTTCGTCAACGGCGAACCCATTCGCACCGAGGCCTTCGGCAGCACGCTCGTGCAGGAGTTCGGCCGGGACTTCATCGGTCCCTACGTGGATCGCTACCTTGTGTTCCAGAAGACCCGCGACATGGGTGTAGAAGTGCCGCAGGAAACGCTGGAGGAGAGCCTGGCCGAGGCCACCGAAAGGGCTTTCGCTGAGCACGCCGCCAACAACGGAATGACCGCCGAGCAGTTCGAGAAGT
>CAZXDF010000078.1:0-3077 GCA_964639345.1 uncultured candidatus Brocadiaceae bacterium
ACTTTCACGCGGAGGGTACCCTGCACATCGGAGAGAAATGGCAGGCCGCGGTTACCGCAGACATCACTGCATCCGTTAGAGAAGGTAGGCTGTGGGTGTATTCTGAGTTCTGGAACGAGCCCAATGCGGGTGACCTGGAACACTTCACGGCCCAGCCTATCAGCGGATACATAGACAGCCTCAGCATCGAGAGTTTCCGCTCCGAGAGGCGATTCAGCGATGGGCATGAAACGACATGGCAGCTATGCGAACTCCCTATCTCAACGCACGAGACATGAGGTTCTCATCGACTACGGCACCTGTGACGGGCCGGAAAGTCAAAGGGGTGAGTACAATGTTCACCGAAACAGTTCAGGACGAAGCGAATCTTGCCCTTCCGATTCTCAGAGGTTCCCGATGATGGCCCGATCTTCCCTACCCTTCCGCCTGCTGTCGTGCCTCCTAGTCACGATGTTGGCAGGCTCATCTTCGAATCCGGCCTCTGCCGACGACTTCCATGGGTATTGGGTCAACGAATACGATTCCAGACCTCCTGACATGGGCTGGCGGTCAGGTGGCGGGTTCGGCCCCCTCGACGGCGTAGCGCAGGCGTAGGTTGGTGCCCGGGAAGCATGTGTCGGTTCGGTTGAGGTGTTGGCACAGGGCGTGGATGGCGCGGGTGCGGTGGGGGCTGCTCTGGGCGCGCAGTCGGACACGCAGTTCGCCATCGGCCAGCTCCAGGTCGGCGGTGGACTGCAGCGCGGCGGCGATCATGGTGCGGCCCTCGTCCACACTGCGGGCGTAGTGGGGCGCCATGGCGCGGACCAGGTCGGTCTCGGCCTGCCAGGCGACCATCTTGATGCTGTCGATCAGGCGCTTTTTCCTGACCAGCAGGCGCTCGGGCTTCCGCTCCAGGTCACCGACTGCGACCCGCCTGGGCAAGGCATCGCGCAGCCTCTTGGCCTCGACCTCGGCGATGCGTGCATCGTGTAGCGGGATGCCGATCTCGGTGCCGTGGGCGATTTTGAAGCCCCGCATGGTCGGCCGCTTGCTCTCTGGGTTGTCGAAGGCCTTCGCGCCGTACTCGGCCTCCAGGCGCTTGGTCGCCGCCCGTGCACGCTTGTAGGCCTTGTCGGCTGTGCTCCAGGCGGGGTTGGGGACGTCCCGGAGCTGGTCGTCCTCCTCGGCGCCATACTCGGCCAGGGCGTCCAAAGCGTACTCGTGACGGGCATATTTGAAGTAGTTCTCCTGCCTCCAGCGGTTGAACATACGCCAGGCCAGGATGGGGGCCGCCAGGTCGCGCCGGGTGGTGACGATGTGGGTCTGGTGGCTCCCCCGACGGCGCGTGACCTGCCGCATCTTCAGCTTGTCGCGGCCGACGACGATCTCACCGTCGGCCAGCTCCCAGGTCATCTTCCCGTCCGTGCCGGGGGCGACGACCTCCTCGAAGTCCTCGTCGGGGACGGGGGCCGCCTTGCCCTTGCGGTAGGTGAGCACGTCGAAGCCCTGCTCGACCATCGCGGCGAACAGCTTCGGGCTCCAGCCGCCGCGGTCGAAGACCACGGTGACCCTGCGGGGGCCCACCAGCTCGCGGACCTCGTCCAGCACCACGGGCAGGGCCTGGACCAGGGAGGGGTGGGCCTCCTGGGTCACGAAGAACAGCGGATCGCCCTCGGCGTCGTGCACCCACACGTCCTGGGCGGCCGGCATGGACAGCCGGATGCGCGCCACGTGGGTCTTGGGGATGGTCCTCATGCCGTGGTAGACGCGCACGTGGCCGTCCACGTACAAAAAGCCCAGCGCCTCGTCGCGGGCGGCCACCCGGCGGGCGGCCAGCCGCATCACCAGGGTCTCGGACATGCCCGCCGCCAGCGCCTCCAGCTTGCGCCGCAGGGTCTTGACCTCGGGGGCGCGGTCCAGGCCCAGCAGTCGGCCCAGCTCGACCGGGGCGTACTCCTTCAGGTTCTCGGGCCGCTTGATGCGCAGCAGCGCCATGAACAGCAGGGTCATCAGCGTGGTGCGCAGGCCGTAGAAGGCCGGGCCGATATCGCCGTACAGCGCGGCGGCCTCATCCAGCAGGCCGGAGGACACCAGCATCGGCACCGCCAGCAGCACGCCGGCACGCGGTAGCCGCCGTGCCGGCCAGAAGATCGGCTCGGCGTCCAGTAGCTTCCCCTGGCTCGCCAGGAGGCGATCCAGGGCACGGTGCCGAGGGTCCACGTCGTAGCTGGGCTGCGGCCCCGCTACCGGCGCAGGGGTCGGGCTCGGCTCGCGCTCTGTCTCCGCCGGAGGCGCTGGCGAGGGCGCCTCCGGCTCGGGCTCGCCGTCGGGGTCGCCCTCCCCGGGCTCGCCTCCGCCGACATCGCCGGAGAACAGAGGCAGCGGCGTGCCGCCTCGCGGGCGAGCTGGCAGCCCCAGTCGCTTCAGGGCGTTCTGCACCGCACCAGGGGACACCTTCAGCCGCCGCGCCATCTCTCGACCGCTCTTGTTCTCCGCGTGCCACTTGCGGATCGCCGCCTCTTCGGCCGCGCCCAAGCAGACCGGAGCTCCTCCATTGCGCTCCCACTCCAGCGCCGCCACGCCGCCCTCCACGAACCGCTGCTTGATCCGCTGCACCGTCCGGATGCCCAAGCCCAGCGCATCCGACAACTCCTGCTGAGTCGCGAAACCGGACAGCTGCGCGTTCGCCACGAACAGGTGCTCACCAGCTCGCTCGCCCACTGCGTATCTGGCCACAGGGATACCGCTGACCATCGCTACACGGATCCCCTCGTCCTCGTGGATCTCGCAGCGGCCGTTCACGATGATGACATCCTCGGGTTCCGGGCCCAAGAGCGTCTGTTGCACACCTTGTGTCGGTCGGTCGTTGGCCATGTCTTGTCCTATCGGACGTCGACATGGGATGGGCGGTGTGGCTCGTCAAGAGTTGGTGATCAGTCCCTCGAAGGCTGATCTTCGGAAACTGCCCTTCTACGCGGATCGCTCCCACTGCATGTCAGGAGTTCTGGATTCCCTGCGGGTTCGCTCGCTAACGTCTTGCCGTTGAGCCGCGGAGCCGAAGGCGACGGTCAGCAAGAACAGGAATACTGTTGCTGATG
>CAZXDF010000079.1:0-3798 GCA_964639345.1 uncultured candidatus Brocadiaceae bacterium
TGATCGGGCGCATGATCGCCCGGTGGGTGAGGAACACCGTCAGTGCACCGAACGCCAGCCCCACGGCCAGCGTACACCAGGCTATCGTCCGACTCTTTTCCCAGGCTTCGCCAGCCTCCAACTGGGTCTCGTAGGTCGTCCTGTCCATGATGGCGATCAGATTGCTGTTGTAGCGCCTCGTTTCCTGGAGCATATCGCTGGCCCTTGCGGCGAGTCTCTTCAATTCGACCGGCGGGAGCGAGCCACTTAGCACCTGGGCCCGGACGGTGACGACCTGAACCCGGATGATATCCTCGAGGCCGTACACCTTGACGGAGAGGTTGTAGAGTGCCCGCTTCTCATTAGGCTCCAGGGGCAAGGCATTGACACTCCTGAAGGAGGCCCTGATCTCCCCCACGTCTTTTTCCGCCTTCAGTATGTACTCCTCTTCACTTTCCTCGCCCTGGATGAATTTGCTCTGGCGGGCGTACATGCGCTCGCAGATTTCCGTTATGCGATAGGCCTGATTGCGTATCCGCTGGCGATCGCTGACCTTTTGGGTCGCCCGCTCCACGGAGGCCAGGGTGTAGAGGTTGATAAGCAACGCAACCGCAACCACGCACAGCAGCGCCCCGAACCCCGCCGATAGCCGCATCCTGGCGGAGCCCATGAAGATCGCCCTGCTTTTCCCACGGCCCAGCATGTTCACGTTCCCCGGAAACCTCGCCGCAGGGGCGTGTCGCGCACTGCTACCCCCGGCCCTTGACTCTAATCGACCCGCCTCGGACGCGCAAGGGCGCCGAGGAGCTGGCGCACTTCGCGCGCTTTCAACGCCACCGCCGCGCCCACGTAGACCGCGCAACCGGCCGCCATCGGCACAAACACACGAACCGCCTTGCCCAGGAGCCCGTCGCCGGGTGAGTGCGCCGGCATCAGGGTCAGCACGGCCCACACCGCGGCGGCCATCAGGCCCGTTGCGGCGGCGCTTTTCAGCGCCGTTGCGAGCAGGCGTCCCTGCCGACGCAAGCGCCCGCGGCGAACCAATATGGCATACAGCATAACAACCTGAAGGATGGCGCTGATGGCCGTTGCGGCGGCGAGCCCGCTCTCGGCCAGGGGCCAGATGAGCGTCAGGTTCAGCGTCAGGTTGACCGCCACGCTGCCGAGGGCGATCCACATGGGCGTGCGCATGTCCTGGAGGCTGTAGAACGAGCGCACGAGCATCTGCTGGGCGCAGTAGGCCCACAGCCCCACGCAGTAGGCCACAAGCACCGCCTGCGTTCGCGCGGTCATGGGCGCGGTGAAGGCGCCCCGCTCGAACAGCAGCTCCACGGCGGGCCGCCCCAGCACGGCCAGACCCACCCCCGCCGGCAGGCCCACGAACACGGCGAGGGCCAGCCCGTCGGTCAGCGTCTGCGAGAAGCCGCGCCAGTCCTTGCGGGCCGCCAGCGAGCTCAGGGCCGGGAACGCAGCCGTCGCCAGCGCTATGCCGAAGACCCCGAGGGGAAACTGCATCAGGCGGTTGCCGTAGTAGAGGACGCTCGTCGCGCCGATGCGCATTGGGTAGGGGATGGTGGCGCCGAGAAAAGAGAAACTCGATTGCCCTTCCGGCGCGCTCAGCGACAGGGCGATAACGCCGTCCAGGAGCACGTTGACCTGGAAAGCTGCCATCCCGAGAAGCACCGGCGCCATTCCCAGCGCGATGCGACGAAGCCCGGGGTCGCCAAGGTCCAGGCCCGGCCGCCAGCGGAAGCCCCGCCGCCTCAGCGCCGCCAGTTGGAGCCCCAGTTGCAGCGCGCCGGCGACCACGATGCCGCCCGCGACGACGAAGACCCGCCCGGCGGTGTCCCGCGCCACGAGCGGCGCCACGCCCACCACGGCCGCAATCCAGCACAGGTTGAGCAGCACGGGGGCGAGCGCCGGCGCGAAGAAATGCTTGAGCGCGTTCAGGATCGCTCCGGCCAGGGACGTGAGGCAGATCAGCAGCATGTAGGGCAGCATGACGGCCGTTAGGCCCAGCGCGAGCCGCCACCGCCGGTTCAGCGGCGCGGCCTGCGGGAGGATCAGGACGATGCCTTCCCCGATGAGCACGGCGACCAGCAGCAGGGCGACCATGACCGTCGCCACGCGCCCAGCGAGTCGCCAGGCATCCTCACGCGGCCGGTGCTCCAGGTACTCCGTAAAGGTGGGCACGAACGCGGCGCCGAGCGCCCCTTCGGCGAAGAGCTTCCGCAGAAGGTTGGGCACGCGGAAGGCGAAGCTGAACGCATCCCACTCGAGCCCCGCGCCGAACGCCGCCGCGCAGGCGACATCGCGCACCAGGCCCAGCACGCGGCTCAGCAGCGTGAGGGCCGCAATGAGCGCGGTGCGTCGGACTAGTTGTCGTCGCTCTGAAGCCATGGCGAAGCCGCCGAAGCACGGGGGCGGCGTGGCAGTCTCGGCCATCAGGGGGTTGACGAAGTGTGCTCTCGCGGGCCTGCACGGCCCGAATGCACGCTAAGGGCTTGTATCTCCGGCCAATAGGGACTGTTGGCCAGTTGGGTCTCGAAATCGTGTAGAAAGTCCGCCTTGCCGGGAACCTCGGGCGGCCAAGCCATGTCAAAAAAATGCAAGGCAAGGTCGGCGTGGCCGGAATACATGAGATCCAGCATGTAGCTCCACATCGAACTCGGAGGCCACCCGTCGGTCCATCTCTCGTGGCCCCGAACCAGTGTGGCCTCCTTCCGGAGCTCTTGCGCGCTCGGCGGGGGCTTGTACATCAGGTCCGCGGCGGGCCGATAGGCGCCGTGGCGATACTGCAAGATCACGGTAGCGCCCGGAGAGTACGCAAAACTGTACTTCCAGTAGGCGAAAGTCCAGTCGTAAAGAAAGATTTCAAGGCTCGAATCGCCATTGAGGTCTTCAAAGCGGGTTATTTCAGAGTCTCGGGCATCGATGACGGCCAGCAGCCGGAATTCGTCGCCGATCTCGAAGATATAGTGGACCAGGCAGCAATGGGCTCCGCCGGTCCACTCCGTAGCAACCAGGTTGGGAATCCCGTCGCCGGTAATGTCCCTGCCCATGGTCGTAAGCGGGTTTGTACTGTCTCCCACGCCAATTTCTACGCCAATCCTGAACGACCCGCCAGTTCTTCCGTACACGCGCCTTCCGTTCCGCAACACCTCAAGAGCACTTTGCCAGGTGTCAGGATCGCGATATATGCGGACCGCGTACTGCCCGAATTGTTCTTCCTCCTCCAAAACGCCCAGCGGGCGCCCGTCCGCAAGCTTCGCGTTGTCCTCCAGCCCTGTGTCGTCCGACGGGGCGGACCTGACCCCGTCGAACTTGCCCACCAGAGCAACGGCAAGCAGTATGACCAGACCCGCCGCCAGGCAGGCTGCAAGAACAACGACAAGGCGACTGGTCGGCACGTATTTCATGTCTCAGATCACCCTGACTGCTTCTCGACAGCAGTGACGTAGCAACTGGCTCTTGGATTGAGTATCGCCGTTGCCCGCTGGCGATTTCAAGCCTTCTTCGTCGCGAGGGACGACGGGGGCCTGGAGGCGAGCGCCAATGGCTCCGAGAGCCGCGAAGCGACGGCAGAAGGGGATACAGCTTCTTGGAGTCAGGCCCTGAGAATGTGCTCCGCCGAGACGTAAGTGCCACGCGGGCCTACTGCCTGCCCGCCGGCAGCAGGCCGAGCAGGGCGTCCAGCGCCAGAAGGACGGCTGCCAGCAGCGCCAGGTGCACGGTGATGCTCAGGCTCCCGGTGGCCCCGCCGAGCGGAAGGGGAGCGGTACCGGTCACGATGTCCCTCCGCGCGGCCGGGAGTCGGAC
>CAZXDF010000080.1:0-7611 GCA_964639345.1 uncultured candidatus Brocadiaceae bacterium
GCTACGGCGCCAGCGACAACAGGGCCATGACGGAGACTCCGAGGCCGCCGAGCTCCGGCCCAACGAGCGGCCGCGCGCCATCGCCAGGCGCGAGGCCGATGCGCTGCTTGCGGCCATGCGCAAGACCAAGCTGCGCAACCCGCCGCTCGACTGCATCTCGCCCATCGGCGAGGAGCAGATACTGGCCGGGCTGAAGGCCAACGTCGAGGCGGACTTCTACCAGTGCGTCACGCGCTCGCCAACCGTCTACAGGGGCATACCGTTCCTGGTGGAGACGGGCCTCGCCTACGGGGGCAAGCTGCCGGCCGACCGGCCCGCGCGCCTGATGCGGTTTGCCAACCGGGTGCCGCTGCTCTACCAGACCGGCGGGTGCGTCATCACGCAGAGCGTCCAGTCCCTCAACTGGCGGCAGTACAGCGTGGAGCAGCCCACGGGGGCGCTGCCGGTGGGGCCGCTGCTGCTCCTCGTGCACGTGGCCAGCCCATGGGTGCCGTTCACCAGCGAGAGCAAGGAGGCCGTGGCGGACTACCCGGAGATCGCGAAGGAGATCGCGCTCGCCCTCCAGGAATGCGCCCGGAAGCTGCGCATCTTCTTGAGCCGCCGCCGCCGGCACGCCGACGAGATGCGCAAGCGCCAGTACATCGAAAAATACATCCCCCACATCGGCGACGCCCTCCAGGGCATCCTCAGCTTCAGCGACGCCGAAAAACAGCGCCTCATCGCCCGCCTCACCGACACCCTGGAGCGCAGCCGGAGCGGGTGAGGCGTGATTCTTCCTACGCCGGGGGCGGTATGGAGCACCCGGACGATCGTGGTCTTCCCGCAGCCGGCGTGAGCTTGAAATGGCCTGACCGATGGGGTAGGCTTATTGTTCGGCGGAACCGGCCCGGCAGGCGATCATTCGATCGCAAATCCCCACTCACATAGCTGCGGACTGCTCCCATGGAAACGGATGCCATAATCGGGTGCGTCCTGATCGCCGGCGCGCTGGGCCTGGTTACGTATCTGCTGGTGTGGAGCCGGAAGTCGGTCGAGCGGATAGCCAGGCGCGGCTTCGGTTCAGTCCGTGAGATCCGCAAGGAACCGCCCGGTGGCAGATAAGCAGCCCCTCTCGTCGGAACTCTCCCGCGAACTCACCCTGTTCCAGATCACCATGATGGGCATAGGGATGATGATCGGCGCGGGGGTCTTCCTCGGCATAGGCAACGCCATTTACGACGTCGGGCCCGGCGGTGTCATCCTCACCTTTGCGCTCAACGGCGTAATAGCGCTCTTCACCGCAATGTCCTACGCGGAGCTATGCTCAGCCATTCCGCGCGCGGGCGGGGCATACAACTTCGCCCGGGTCGCGTTCGGTCGCGGCACCAGTTTCCTGGCAGGTTGGATGGAGTGGTTTGCGTCGACCGTTGCGGGGAGCATGTACGCGCTTACGCTTGCCATCTACACCCTGCGTTATCTGGAGCAACTGGGCCTTCTAGACTGGGCCCAGGACTACATGCACGTGGCCGAGAAAATCGCCGCGGCGCTAGTAGTGGCCCTCTTCCTCTACATCAACTATCGCGGCGTGTCCGAGACCGGCAAAGTCGGCGCCTTCTTCACTCTCGGCCAGATAGTATTCCTCGCCATTATCGGCATCGTCGGCATCTTTGTCGCCGTCAAAGATCCTTCCCGAGTCCAGAACTTTAAACCGTTCCTGCCCTCCGGGTGGTCGCGGCTCCTCGTCACAATGGGCTTCACTTATGTGGCGTTCGAAGGGTTCGAGGTCATTGCCCAGGCCGGTGACGAGACGATCGACCCTAAGAGGAACCTTCCGAAGGCGATGTTGTACTCAGTTTACGTTGTCACCGTTACCTACGTGCTCGTCGCCTTTGCATCGGTGGTCGCCGTGAAGGCGGGCTCCCCCGGCGTGGAAGGCGCCCCGTGGGAATGGATTGGTCAGTTCAGGGAGAAGGGTTTCGGCGAAGCCGTTTCGCGCCTTATGCCCATGGGCGCTCTACTGCTGACCCTGGCCGTGATCTTTGCGGCGACCTCCGCGCTGAACGCCACGATATTCTCCGCCGTAAGGGTGTCCTATGCCCTCGGGCGAGACCGTTTGCTGCCCGCTGTCCTGGCGAGAACTTCTAGAAAGCGCAAGACTCCCTGGATAGCGCTGGCGGCAACCGGCGTAATACTGTTGGTAGTGGCGTTGTTCCTCCCGACAATGGACGTGGCTTCTAGCGCAAGCATGATGTTCCTGCTGCTGTTCTTCCTAGTAAACGTGTGCGTGATAAAGATACGGCGACACATGGGAGACGAGCTGGAGTACGGCTTCCTAACGCCCCTGTTTCCATTGTTCCCTTTGATCGCAATTTTCTTCCAGGCTTTGCTCGCGGCATGGCTGGTGCGCATGAGCTGGGTGGCGTGGATCATCGCGCCGGGGTGGATATGCGCCGGCCTTGGGGTTTACTACTTCTATGGGAAAGCACGGGCCACGACGACGGAAGATGAAATACTGGTCTTGGAAGAAGCCCGGGCGCCTGAGGGCGATGAGCACCGCATCATGGTAGCTGTGGCGAATCCTGAGAACGCAATCGAGCTCGTGCGTAACACCTACAAGTTCGGACGGGCGATGAATGCAAGGGTCGAGCTGCTGCACATGGTACCGGTTCCCGCCCAGGTTCCGCTCCGAGATGCGGACAGGTACATGCAGGAGGGCAAGGAGGGCATCGTGGAGGCCATGCTGTATCTTGCGCGTCCCTTCCCCATCAGTTCGAGCCTCAGATACTGCCGCAACATCGCGCGCGGGATCATTAGCGCGGTCCGAGAAAAGCACATCGATATGCTCATAATGGGATGGCATGGGAAACCTGGAACACATTTGTTCGACCTGGGCAGCACCGTCGATCCTGTTGTTGAGCGATCAGGGTGCGATGTTGTCATCCTGAAGGACTGCGGCGGCAATCGGGAGTTCAAGAGCGTGCTCGTACCCGTTGCCGGTGGGCCGAACGGCGCCCTCGCCCTGGAAGTAGCGGGCATTCTTGCGGCCAAGGAGGACGGTAGAATAGTCCTACTGACTGTAAGCACCTACAACAGGCAGTTCGACGTCCAGAGATTCCTCGATAGACATCAACACCTGTTGCGCATTCCAAGGGAGCGTGTGGAAGCTATTACAGTCAGCAGCCCCAACGTGGCTGAGGCAATTCTAGACGAGACGGAAGAACACGACTTGGTTGTGCTTGGCTGTACGCGCAGGCCCCGTCTCTACCAGTTCACAAGGAGTTCCGTGCCGATAGCGGTGGCGCGCGCGTGTCAGAAGCCTCTCATCATGGTCAAAGCCTCGGGGAGCATCAGTTCCTGGATCGGGCGTTGGATATAGCACGGGAGCAAGTCGGCGGCAGTGGTCTGCCGATGAAGAAGCATAGGCGCCGGACCATTGACAAATTGTGCCTATGACGTGACGGGTCGGCCTATAGTAGTTCGGCCCCCGCGCTGCACATAGGCTCACGGGCGGGGGATTGCAACGCTGGGCCGGCCTGCTATACAATGGGACGTGAGGCAGACGGTTTCCCGGTGGTGTAACAGGCAACACAGCAGGTTTTGGTCCTGCTATCCCAGGTTCGAATCCTGGCCGGGAAGCCATCCTACCCGGTATACGAACCGAGCGGGCACCTTCGTCACAAGGCGCTCGTGCTTCCCCTATCAGCCCGTGGCAGAAGTCGTCGTACGCCCTTGAGCCAGCAAACAGGCCCGCTGAGAGTGCCGAATTCGGGCTTCTCAGCCAGCCGAAGAAAGCCCGGATGCGCAAGAAGCCACTTTAGCCACGGGCTGCTATTCGGCGCCGTCGCAAGTCTGTGATAGCGCGCGGCCAGTGGACCCGCGAGGAGGCGTTCGATGTTCAACGTGCTGATGCTTCGGCATTCGGCCGGGTTCGAGCACTCCTACCTGCCGGACGCGGAGGTGGCCATCAAGGACCTCGGCAAGGAGAGCGGGCTCTACAAGGCGGTCACCACGCACAGGTGCTCGTCCGTCAACGCGGACCGTCTGGCGGACCTGGACGTTGTCATCTTCGCCACGACGGGCGAGCTGCCCTTCGACGACGAGCAGAAGACGGCCCTCCTCGATTTCATCCGGGGCGGCAAGGGCTTCTTCGGCATCCACAACGCGACCGACACGTTCTACGAGTGGCCCGAGTACACCGAGATGCTCGGCGGGCAGTTCAGCGGCCACCCGTGGACCCAGGAGGTGGCAGTCAACGTCGAGGACACGGCCCACATGGCCACCCGGACCCTGGGCGAGTCGTTCAAGGTTTTCGACGAGATCTACACCTTCGCCGCATACGACCGCGACAAGACGCACGTGCTGATGAGCCTCGACAACGATTCGGTGGACGTCTCCAGGGGCAGCCGCGACGACAAGGACTACGCGCTGGGCTGGTGCCACGCTTACGGCGAGGGCCGCGTGATCTACAGCGCCCTCGGGCATCCGGACGAGCTGTGGAAGCAGGGCTGGTTCCGCGAGCACATCCTGGGCTGCATCAAGTGGGCGGTGGGAATCGAGGAGTAGTCGGGACCGAAAGGGGACCCCCTCTGGCGCCTCATCGACAGGGACGTGCTGCCTTTCTGCCGCGAGAACAAGGTCGCGGTAACCCCCTACAGCCCCCTGGCGCAGGGCCTTATGACGGGCCGATACACGCGCGCCGACGGCGCCGTCACCGGCAGCCCCCGCAAGGCCAACCGGCTGTTCCGGGAGCCGGTCTTCACCAGGGCCCGGGAGGCCGCCCGCGTGGTGGACGCAGTGGCCGACGAGATCGGGGCTACCAGCTCCCAGGTCACGCTGGCATGGTGCCTGGCCACGCCCGGGATCACCGCGCCAATCGTCGGCATCAGCCGCATGGCCCAGTGGCAAGAGAACCTGGGGTCGCTGGAGGTCGCGCTCACCGACGAGCAGTACAGGGCCATCTCGGAGGCGGGCCTGCGGGTATGGCGGGCGCTTCCGGATGACGCCAGCATGTGGGGGCAGACGCCCGGGCAACTTCCTTCGCCGGGCGATTCACTCGGCTTTGTCGGGGTCATCGGCTTCGTCCGGCACCTGCCCGGCGGCGCCTTGCGGGGCCTGCGGGGCCTGAGAAGCCTGGGGGGCCGCGCGAGGCCGTGGCAGGGGCCTGAGCCGCGCCCACACCGCAGCCGCCGCCCCGGCGCACACGAATGCGGGGAAGAACATGGTGAGCATGATCAGGCTAGTCGAGGCCCGGGTGCTCCCGCCGAAGACGGCCATGGCCGTCATGCCCACAAGCACGTAGCAGAAGACGGACACGAGCACCGACCAGGCGAACTCCGCGCGCGATCCCCTCTGCTTGCGAAACACCAACACGCTCGCCGCGCCCAGCACGAGCGCCATCGCGCACACGGCGGAGGCGAACGCGAAATACCTGGCGATCTCAAACCCCACGTCTGACACCTCCGACGCCTCCGGCACCAGGAACATGCCGCCAGCCCCCATCAGCAGCCCGCCCGCCGCGCCCAGCAGCACGTAGGGACGCACTCGCACGGACTCGGGGACGGGCAACTCGCGCCGGGCCCTGGCATAACCCATGAGGCCCCCGAGGACCTCCAGGAGCCGTCCCAGCAGCTTGTGGTGGGCGGCCAGGCCACCTCCTCCCAGACCCGAGAGGGCGCTGATGCGCAGCGCGGCGGCCGGCTCGCCGGCCAGCAGTTCGTGGAGCCTGCCGGAGAGCCCGCCGGCTGACCTCGTGCGCGAGAAGTGGGAAATGGCCTGCTTCGCCTCGTCCTTGTCCAGAGGCGTCGCGCTCACGGCACCATCGTCCGGCGAAGGCTGTGAGGCCCCCGTCGCAATGGCCTGCCGCAGCAACTGCGCCTGCGCCGGCAGGCGAAGGGCTTGCCTTGCGATGAGGCACTTCACCGGCCACTGGTCTCCCAGCACGGCGCTTGCGAACAGGTCGGCCGTATACTCCGCGTGCCGCCGCACCGCCTGACCCAGCAACCCCGCGGCGAGAAAGAACCCGGCGGCCAAGCCCGCCCATACCCACTCATGCAGCAGCAGCGCCACCAGGGCGCCGATTGCCGCCAGCGCCGCCAGGGCAGCGGCCAGAAGCCCAATGCGCGCCGCGGGCCTCTTTTGGTCGGCGCACCGGCGCAGCAGCCACTGGACGGGGCTGACAAGGCCGGCGAAGAACTGCAACGGTCCGTCCAGCAACGCCGAAACAGTCGAGTGGCCATAGCACAGGCGGCCGATCTCCCGTAGGGCCAACGCCTCGGTCATCTCGTCTTCCTCCGGCAGCGCGTCAAGGAAGCCCCTGGATACCTTGAGGACCGGGCCGCCCGCTGAGAACACATAGCCCAGGGACCGGGGCGTGCTGCCGCCGGTGACATAGAGCCGGGGCATGGGAAGCCCCAGGCCGCCCGTGAGCCTCTCCAACACGCCCCGGAGAGGGACCCGCGGGCCTCCTGCTGGTCCGACTCCAGAGCCTCGCCCGCCCCGCGCGCAAGGCGCACGGTGTAGGCCGCGTAGAGGGCCAGGACTGACCCGGCGAAGGCCCACGCCGCCACCTGGCCGAACTCGAGGCGCAGCCCGTGGAACAGAAGGAGCACCCCGGCGATCAGTGCGAAAACGCAGAGCAGGGCGTAGAGCCCCGCCACCGGGGCCAGGAAGGTCGAGGGAAGGCGGGAGGGTCGGTAGCGCTGCTCGGCGCGCATCTCCGTCAGGCCGGGCCCCTTGGTCTTTTCGGGGGTCTGAAGCAGACCGGCTGCGCCCTGGGCTGCGACCCCCTCACCGGCCAGCGAGTGCTCCAGGTCGGCGATCAGTGCGGAGTAGTCCTGGTACCTGTCGTCACGTTCCTTGGCCATCATCTTGGCGATTATGTCGCACAGGGGCTGCGGCACGTCGGGCGCCATCTCCCTGGCTGAGCGGAGGGGCTCGCGCATGTGGCGGTTCATGACATCGTAGATGCTCGTGCCGCCGAAGGGGGGCTCACCACAGATCATGTGGTAGAGCGTGGCGCCCAGGGAGTAGATGTCGGCGCGGCGGTCCGTCTCACGGGGATTGCGGATCTGCTCGGGGCTCATGTAGAACGGCGTGCCGAGAACGTCCGCGCTCTGCGTCAGGTGCGCCCCGAGGACGGCATCCCCTTTGGCGAGTCCGAGGTCCATGAGCAGCGGCACGCCATTGCGGTCAATCATGATGTTGTCGGGCTTGATATCGCGGTGAATAACCCCTTCGTCAGCGGCATATTGAAGCCCTGCGCAGACGGCCAGAATGATCGGGACGGCTTCGCGCCAGGTGAAACACTCCCCCCCGTCCAACTTGTCCTTGACCGTGGGGCCATCGACGTACTGCATGACCATGAAGAAGTACCCGTCCTGCTCCCCGGCGTCGTAGACCCTGACGATGTTAGGGTGGTGCAGCCTGGCGGCGAACTGGGCCTCACGCATGAACCGGGTGCAGTACTGCTCGTCATCGAGCTCATCACCCTTTCAGCCCGTTGAAGAAGTCGATCTCTTGATGGAAGCGTTCAGGCCGCCGTGCGCAGGGCGACTGGCGGATCCGGCGAGGCTGCAACTGGCCACCGTGGCCTCAAGCAAGCCTGAAGGCCTCCTGGCCCTCCGAGCGAGCCAA
>CAZXDF010000081.1:0-3167 GCA_964639345.1 uncultured candidatus Brocadiaceae bacterium
CTATTGCCGTATGGATCCTCTCACAACTCCTGGATCAATTCTCGGGGAAGGGGTCACCTTCATAGCCGAAGCTACTTCGGCGGAGTAGGCGAGTGCTGCCGTCGGCGCTATTCCCAGGGATACAGGACAGGCTTGAGGCCGCCGGCGTCGGTTTCAAAGAATTCGGCGGGGTCGTCGGCAAGCGTGAACCGGCGCGGCGAGGTGAAGCCGCGTAGCGAGAGCTTGCCTTCCGCCAGCCAGCGAAGGACGGTCTCCATGCAGCGTGTCGAGCAGCCGCTCGAACCGATAGTCTTTGCCTGCCGGTAGTGATGCACGTCCAGGTCAACGCGGTCCACCAGCTCGCGCGTCCCGCCGAACGTCGCCCCCACCGCGTCGGCCTCCACGTTGTAGCACTTGAGCATCAGGCGCTGCGCGTCGGGGTCGGCGCACGCCGAGATCACATCGTCGAAAAGCACCCCGCCCGTTCCCGCGCGCAAGCGCTCCACAAGCGCGGCCTCGCGCTCCAGCCGCTCCTCGATGCCCAGGCCGTCCAGCGGCTCGGCGATGGTGACGCGGAAGCCTTCGCCGAGCACCCGCCGCACAAGGTCGGCCTTTGCCTGCGAGCGCACGAGCACGTGCACCTCGGCGGCGCCCTCGATCCGGCAGAGGAGCGCGTAGATCATGCTCACCGTGCCCGAGCCGATCACCAGCGCCCTCCCGCCTGGCCGGATGCCCGCGCGGAACCGGTGGCGCCCGTCCTCGTCGACGCCCATCGCATGCGGGGTCTGGAAGATGGTCTCGAGCGCGCACGCCGCAGGCTCGACCAGCGCGGCCTCCTCATCGCTCACGCCTTCCGGCACGCGCAGGGCCGAGCCGCTCCGGATCATCTCCTCGGTCACCTTCATGTAGCGCGAGTAGCCGGCGTCGATCTGGAACGAGAGGATCTGGATCGGGTCGGACTGGAGCAGGACGCCGCCCCGGTAGCGGGCGATGCGCGACTGGCACGTGATGCGCTCGCCGACGCGGTAGTCGAGCTCGGCTGCACTCAAGGGGCGGTCCCGGCGGTAGCCGATGCCGTCGGTGAGCGTGCGAACCTCGCACCCGACCTCGGCGACCTCGGCGGCGATCTCGTGCCCGAGCACGGTCGGCGGGCGGACCTTGGGGTGGCCCTTGCGGAAGATGTTGCGGTCGGTGCCGCAGCGCGCGCAGGCGAGGACCTTGACGATCATCTCGCGCGGGCCGCACGCGATGCGCAGCTCCTCGCGCCGCACGTCGCCGGGCGCGTAGTAACGGAATGCGAGCGACCTGTACGCTGCCATCGAGCGCTCCTTGAGGCACTGCCCGCGCGGGCTACTTCCTGGGAATGAGGCAGAGGAACGCGAGAGTCTCGTCCTGATCGGCGGCGAAGTAGTGCTCCTCGCCGGCCGGCATGTAGACGACATCGCCGGGGCGGACCGGCCGCTCGCCGCCCGCGTGGAAGACGACGCCGGCGCCTTCGAGGATGTAAACCTCGTGCTCCCATGCGTGCTCGTGGCGCGGCGTCCTGCCGCCCGGGACGAGTTCGAAGCGCCGCATGTAGAAGTTCGGCGCGTCGTCCTCGGCTCCGACCAGCCACCGAATCCGGACGCCTTCAGCGCCGGGAAGGTTGACCTCTTTGCTTTCCACTTCGTCGTAGTGAACGTGCTTCATCCGCTCCTCCTCGGTCAAGGCAGCATCCTTCGGGTGAGTTGGCGGCCCCAGACGGCGTGGATGCGGAATGCCTCCGCGTGGGCCGCGCCGCACTGAAGGCCCCGAAAGCGCGCCACGGTCCGGGCGTTGTCGAGGATGTCGATCCCGTCGTGGTCGCGCAGCCAGACAAGCTGACTCTGGTGTTTGGAGACCATCTCCAGCTTCGTCTCGATCGTCTCGGTTATGTCCACGTATTCCTGCGGGTCGAACCCCACGCCCATCGCGGTGTCCATGAAGTAGACGGGCGGAATCTTCTCGCAGGCGGGGTGCTCCGTCTCGAACAGCGGCGCGCTGGCGAGGAACGAGCCGTCGCAGGCCAGCTCGCTGACCGCCGTGTGATCGCCGAAGTAATCGTTCGGCGCGTGGGTGATGACAACGTCCGGCCTGGCCTGCCGCACCAGGTCGATCACCTTGCTGCGCGTGGGGTGGTCCGAATAGACCTGGCCGTCCGGCACGCCGAGCATGATGAGCTGTGCGCCGATGACGCCCGCCGATTCCGCCGCCTCGCGGGCGCGGATGCGCGCAAGCTCCTCCGACGGTATCTCGTAATGCCCCTTGTCACCGTTCGCGACCACGCCCATTATCACCGTGTGCCCGGCGGCAGCGTAGCGCGCGAGCGTGCCGGCGCAGTATATCTCCAGGTCGTCCGGGTGGCATCCGATCCCGAGCACGCGCAGCTTCTCGGCCATCCTTTCGCGCCTCCTCTACGTGGGCGTGCCGCCAGGGACGGCCGCGGCCGCTTCGATGATGGTTACGGTGCAGCGCGGGTGGCGCTGGAGGTAGCTGGCCGGGACGTGCGGCGTGACGGGGCCGTGGACGGTGCGCCGGACGATCGCCGCCTGCCAGGGCCAGTCGAGGTAGAAATGCACCTCGCGCGCCCCGAGTATCTCCTTCAGCCCGATCGTCACGCACCGGCGCGGGACGCTCTCCAGGTTGCCCCCGAGGAACATGCAGTTCACCACGACCGTCTCCCGCGCCACCGCCATAACGCGAGTCGTGGACCGCGCGAACTCCTCCGGGTCGACGTCTTCGCCTGGTTCCGGGCGCTCGTTGAAGGCGATGTGACCCGTGATGCCGATGCCGCCGAAAGCGATATCGACCCCGCCCACTTCCTCGATCTTGCGCGCGACGCCGCCGAGGTCCTCGGGATCGGGGAAGACGCGGTTCTCGGGCCGCACGGTCTTGTCATCGTCCAGCAGGTCGAAGAACTCGCGCTCCATGAACCCGCGGAAGGACATGGGATGGTCGACCGGGACGGCCTTGAGCTCGTCGGTCAGGTATTCGTCCATGTTCACAGTCACCAGGTCGCGGCAGCCAATACCCTCGAGGTTGCACAGCCGGGCGAGGCGCCGGTACTGGCGGACGGGGCCGACGGGCAGGATGAAGCACGTCGGGCGGCCCTGTGCGTTGTTCTCGCGCAGCTTGCGCGCCATCACGCGCGCGAAGTCGTTGGCGATGTC
>CAZXDF010000082.1:0-12501 GCA_964639345.1 uncultured candidatus Brocadiaceae bacterium
GGTGCTGGGGTTGTGGTTCATCATGCAGCTCTTCGGCGGCATTGCCAGCCTGGGGGCGGACGTCGTGCCAGTGGCCTACGGAGCCCACATCGGAGGGTTCGTGGCGGGCCTCGTTCTCATCAAGCTGATTCCTCAGTCTAGGCCGAAGAAAGGGCCGCGCAAGATCACGCGCCTGCCGAGCCGGAAATCCCGGAACAATCGCAACGAGCGAGGCCGCTGAGCCTCGCGTGCCGGGCTTCCAGCGGCCGCCCCCCCCGCTTATGGGAGCCGCATGGGCATTGGATGGGCATTGAATGGGCGCTGGAAGGCCCGGGGAGCGGAGTATGGACGCAAGAGGTGATTCTGGCGGACGGAACGCTGAATGTCCCGGTTCATCAGATTCGCTGAACTGCCCCGCGTGCGGAGCGGAGATGGCGCTATACGCCCGTAGTGCAATGACCCGGTGCGGGGGGCTGCTCATAGTGTACGCAGCCGTCATAGTCCTGCTCGCCTCCCCGCCGGAGGCCTGGCCCCTTCAACTGGTGGCGGCCCTGGTGATGGCTGCGATCGGATGCGCACTGGCCAGGCGGCGGCAGCGATGGCACTGCCCCCAGTGCGGACACCAGCAGGCGGCCATGCCAACCCGTCCACCGGGAGACTGACCGCCGGCCCCCCCTATCCGTCCGCCATGGAGCCGAACGCCGCAGGGGGCACGGGCTGCTGCCCGTCGGAATCGTCAAGCTCGCGCTGCCTGTGCTCGCGGACGAACTTCTCGTCCTTGAACAGCACCTCCGCCCCCAGGGCGAGGAACTGATCGCAGCACCGGATCAGCTCGTTCGAGGTGCTCTGCTGGAAGGAAGCCACCTCCACGTAACAGCCGCGCTTCTGAAGCGCGTCGGCGAGCGGAACGAAATCGCCGTCGCCCGTCACGAGCACGACCGCATCGAGCCTCGCCGCCAGGTTCAGCGCGTCGATGGTCAGGCCAATGTCCCAGTCCCCGCGCGCCGAGCCGTCGTCGCGGAGCGTAAGCTCCTTCCGCTTGGTCTCGAAGCCTGCGCGACGCAGGGCCTCAAGGAAAGCGTTCTGGTCGACGTCCGGCCTCTGCACCACGTAGGCGATGGCGCGCACCATCTTGCGCCCGCACACGAGCTCGCCCAGAAGCTTGTTATAGTCGACCTTCGACTGATGCAGACTCCGCGCGGAGTAGAACATGTTCTGCACGTCAACGAAGATGCCTACCCTCTGATCCGTGTTCCGATAAGTCGAGTATGGAGGCACAATACTTCCCCTGACGTTACAGGAGTCACCCGAAACCGACCGCCCTAATGGGCACAACACATTTCTACGGCCACCCGTCACAATAGCGCGCCAGAGGCCCGATTCTAACAGATGCCGGAACCCCGCGCAAACGAACGCCGCTGCACCGCGGAAGACTGGTTATGAACATTGACCGGGAGCCGTCCCAATGGCGGCTTTTCGGATGCGCCCAGCCCTACCGGCCGCTATAATCTACCAGGCGGCCAACACTACATACTCAGACTGCCACAGAGGAAGGACAGAAGGCAGGGGTCAGGGATGAGGGGTCAGGGACCAGCGGCAAGGTCAAAAGGTCGAAGCCTGCCCGCCGGCCGGCAGGCTTGGACTCTTCGACCTTCGTTGACACTCAGAACTCAGACAAGGCACTGACCGGATGACAGGATTACGGCGGATACGACAACGGCAGAAGACAGGGTAAAGGCGAAGGCTGGTCTTTCAGCCAATCCCGTGAATCCTGTACTACTCTGCGAAGCAAGACTTCGCTTACTACTCTGCGAAGCGGGGCTTCGCTGCGAAGCACGAGGCGAAGCACGAGTTGATCCTGTCAAAAGCCTGACTCAGAAGTCGGGACGGAAGCCAGATGATTGAGTCCGTGACCTCTGTGGCCGCTGTAGCAGTTTTAGCGTTGTAGACGCGCAAATGCCTGCATGGGCCTCGCCGTCAGCGACACCGAGCACTCAGGAGATGACATGGCAAACCGTGGCGACCCGATGCCCAGGCCCGCCCAACCGGCGCCGGACGGCCCGGAAGGCGGACCCCACCGCTTCCGGCCGCCCGACTGGCTCGAAGAAGACGAGGAACTGGGCGCAGCGCCGACCGACTTCCGGCGCAACATCTGGCTTCTGCTGGTCATTATCGGCGTCGTCCTGGGGGCATGGCTTGCCAACAGGCTGGAGAAGAGCCTCACCAGGGAGCAGACGGAAGATGCGGCCCCGTCCCGGTCGCACGCCCCCGTCCTGGCGCCGGGGCCCGACGAAGTGCCGGCAGCCCGGTAGGGCTTTGCCGAAGGACACGCCCCCCCCCTTGCGACATCCGTCCGCTCGTCGCCACAGTCGGGCGGGATCAAACCCCGAAACTCTCACCCGGGCAGCCCCTTGCGGCGTTCGGTTTCCGCGCGATCGGATGGGGCTGTTTTTCGGGTTGACTGGGGCCTAAACAATCGTATAATATCGCGTTATCATGGCATACAAGCTTACAGACCGGCAACGGCAGGTCTTTGATTTCATCCGGGAGACTACGCATCGCGACCATCGCCCTCCTACGGTGCGGGAGATCGCCAAGCATTTCGGTTTCCGCAGCCCGAAGGCCGTCACCGATCACCTAAGCGCCCTCCAGCGCAAGGGCTACATCACGCGCTCGCCCCGCAAGTCGCGCAACATCGAGATCTGCAGCGAGTTCGCCACGCAAGGCATCCCGGTGGTGGGCCGGATCGCGGCCGGCAGTCCGATCCTGGCCGTGGAGAACCTGGAAGGGTCGCTCTCGCTCGAATCCCTCCTTGAACCCACGGCCAATACGTTGGCTGTGCGGGTGCACGGCGACAGCATGAGGGAGGCGGGCATCCTGGACGGGGACTACGTCGTCGTGGACGGCGGCGCCCCGGTTAGAAGCGGGGCCATCGGCGTCGTCCGAATCGGCGACGAGGCCACCGTGAAGCGGGTCTTCTTCGAGGGCGCCACGATCCGGCTGCAGGCCGAAAACCCGGACTTCCAGGACATCACGCTCGGCGACGGGAACCCGCAGGTGGAGATATGCGGCCCCGTCAGGGGCGTGGTGCGGAGATTGTAGGCGCCTTGAGCCGCTGGGTGCCGAAAGCGTGACTCCGGGGTGCAGGCCCGCGCAAACGGCCAGCGCCGGCGTCCCGCGATTACCCCGAGGGCGCAGCGCTTTCCAGCACCCGGGGCCGAATTACTCGCGGCCCTTCGCCGGAGGCTCGATCCCCTCGAGCCGGCGCACCTGCTCTTCCAGCCGGCGCACCCGCTCCAGCAGGATGCGGTTCTGGTCCTGCAAGAGACGGATCATCCGCTCGTGGGCCGCGCAACCGCCGCTCGGCAGCATCCGGTCCCCGGGGTAAGACTTGCCTCGCCGCCCGGGCCCCGAGGGACGACTGATAAGCAACGGCCTCACGCCCACCGTGATGGAGGCCTTCCCGATCTTGCTGCCCCGCAGGTAGTTGACCTCGATGTCTCCCCACGGCGCCATGCCGGCCACGGCATTCTCGAACACAACAGGGTCGCTGATGGGTTTGCCCCCGATTTCCAGCAGAACGTCGCCGGCCCTGATGCCGGCGTCATGGGCGGGGCCGTTCGCCAACACCCCGTATATCACCAGGCCTTCCCTTCTTCCCGAGCGGGCCACCACAACCCCGAACCAGCCGAGCCGCCGCGTCTTGCCGGCCAGCAGGTCCTCAACGATGGCCTTCACCTGCGCGGCCGGAAGCACGTAGGACCGCACCGCTCCGTCCGCCGTGCCACGCACCCCCAGCATCACGCCGGCCAAGCGCCCGTCCATGTCCAGCACAGGCCCCCCCGCGCACCCGGGCGCCGGTCGAAGGTCCGCCACCAGAAGGCCGCTCAGCGACGAGCCGCAGACCTTCAGGGCAGCCCCCTCGGACGAAACCAGCCCCGAGGGAAATGAAAGCTGCATCTTGCCCGGGGAAGGGCGGAATCCGCAAGCCACCATGATCTGTTGGCCGACCGCCGGGCGTTGTTCGCCGTGCTCGAGCGGCTCGATATCCCCAAGGTCCGTCTTCAGCAGCGCAAGCCCGCTGAGTTGATCCAGGGCAAATAGCCGGGCCTCAGACTTGCGCCCGTCCCAGGTCTCAACGCCCAGTCGAGTGCTGCCGCCCACGGCGAGCGCGCTGGTGAGCACATATTCGCCCTGCCTGATGATGAACCCCGTGTTGACGGCCTTCAACGGCTGGCCGAAAACGTCGAGCCCCGCCAGGTGGCTCTCCACCAGGACGATGGCCGGACGGACCTTCTCGACCACCTCGCTCAACTCCGGCTGGGCCCGTACCTCCGCCACCAGGCCCAGCACCAGGGCCACTCCCAGAGCCGTCAGTCGCCGCGCCAGGGACACATGCCTGCGCATCTCACCACCAATAGCCCGTTTCCTCGGCGTCATAGAGGACGTTTCGAACTGGCGCCTCCACGTCCAGCGCGTGGCTGCGGATCACGCGCATCATCCGCCGCCCTTCCATGGGCCGGTCGCCCTCACGCAACCCAGGCACGAAGTAACCGACCTCATCTCGACTGGCGGCGCTGGCATGCGCGGCCGTCAGCATCACGCTCTCGGCCCCGGGCGCGGGACGGGAATCCCCCACGGCCACCTCGGCCAGAGTGGCCACGTCGGTGTCGCGCACTATGGACCGGATGTCACCGGCTATGTAGAAAGCGCAGACCAGGATAACCGCCGCCGCCGCTGCACCCACGAAGCGACGCAGTGTGACGATCTTCGAGGTCGCCCGAGCACCCGCCCCCCCCTCCCGAAGCCTGCGGAGACGCTGCCGGGTCAGATGCCCCCCGTCCGGGGCCAGGGCCTGGAGTGAGTCCAGCAGTGCGACGCGGCCAAGCCCAAGCCGGCCGAACTCCTCGCGGCACGCGCTACACCCTTCCACATGCTCCCGGACGACCCGCTCCGAGGCGGCATCCAGGGCGCCTTCCATCAGGTCAACCAGCGTCTCTCTGGTCTGCTCACAGTTCATCTCCACGTCCTCCTGCTCCTTGGTGCAGGAAACCGGTCGCAGGGTTCAACCGGCCCGGCGATTTTCGCCCTCTGATGCCTAGACAAGCCCATCCTCGTCGATCTCCAGCGCGATGCGCTTGAGCGCATAGTGGACCCGCGACTTCACCGTGCCCAGCGGGCACGAAAGGGCCCGGGCGATATCCTCGTAGGACATCTTCTCCAGGTAGCGCCGCACCAGCACGTCGCGGTGGTGCGCGGGCAGGCGCTGGATCGCCGCGCGCACGATCTCCGCCGTCTCGCGACTTGCCACCCGGTGCAGCACCCCGACGTCATCGTCCGGCAGCATGTCCGCCGGGTCGCCCTCTTCGTCCCCGTGCCGGGCCAGATCCTGGAGGGAAATGGGACCCTTCTTGTTCCTCAGCCAGGCCCGGAACTTGTTCAGCATGATCCCGTAGAGCCACGTGTAGCGCGAGGAGCGCCCCTCGAACGACTTCAGGGACCTGGCGGCGCCAAGGAAGGTTTCCTGCACCAGGTCCTCCGCGGCATCCTCCCGGCCGCACATGAACACCGCCGCCCGGAAGAGTCGGTCGTAGTGGTCGTGGGCCAACTGCTCGAGGCTGTGATCCTGATTCACGGCTGCTTCCGCACGCTGGAATCGGGGCAGGACGGCCGCGGGGACTTCATTCGAAACCCCGGGGCATACAAGCAGATTTGCCTCTTCACGCCGCACGAACCCCTTCCTGACCCCGGCGCGGGGGCCTCTCCGCAGACCGACCGGCGCTGCCTTACCGGCCGACGGTCAATCTGTCGGCCCGCAGGCGGTATGCCGTCAGGAGTGCGCGTTCCGCAGTCCTTCTCAGCTCGGCGCTGGGCAACCTGGCGCCGTAGTAACGAAGCGCCTCGAAGGCCTGGGCGCCATCGGGCAGGTAAGCAATCCCTATCAGGGCGGCTCTCTTCACGGCCTGGGAGTAATCATCCTTCTTCGCGTTCCTCTCTCCCCTTTTCTCCGTTCTCGCTCCCCCTTCCCCGTTCCTCTCCCTGGGCGTCAGCACGTGAAACAAGGGACGCCTCTCACCCAACGCGCCCAGCGCCCTGGCCACCTCCGGGAGCGGCCCCTTGCCGGCAAGAAGCAGCCTGCCGAGCATCCTGCGTGTGCCGGCATCGCCTTCGCCTATCCGCCTCGCCACCGCTACCACGGCCTGCTGGTTCCGCTCCTTATCCTCCTTCTTGTAACGGCCCTCGAGATACTGGGCCGCTGCACGGTAGTCGCCGTGCTGCCAGATCTTCAGAGCAGCCCACGGGCCAAAGCGCGCGCTACGCAGCAACCCATGGGCCTCGTCCTTGAGCGCGGCCGCCACCAGGGGCTCGGAACCGTCCTCAAGCTCCTTCAAGCAGCTTGCCCTGAACTCCATCTCCTCCAGCCAGCTGTGATCCGGGGCCTTGGGCGCCTCAAAGGGTTGCTTGGCGCGCCTTTCCTTCTCGCCCTTCGTTTCTTCCGCGTCCTCAGGCCCTGTCCCCCCTCTTGAGGCCTGTTGGCGCTCCCAAAACTCCCGGTACTCCTCGGGCATGTTAGGGGGCGGTTGCCTCGGGCCGGGCTCCGGCGTCGGAGTGGGTTTTGGGGGCGTGTTGCCCTTCTTCTTCTTCGTTCGTCTCTTGCCTCTTGTCGCCTTCTTGCCACCACGTCGGGCTGCGCCCTTCTTCTTCGGCGCGGACTTGGGCGCTTTCTCCTCCTTTATCTGCAGCGGCAACTCGGCAAGCCCCGCAACGGCCTCGTAATAGTGCACCGTGGGTTCCCCGCGCGAATTCTTCATGTGCTCAAGAATCCCCGGACCGGCCTCAAACGGCAGCACCCGCGCAGAAGCCGCCATCAGTTGCCAATCCCCCGGGTCGCCCCGGATGGCGAACTGCTGGCATCTCTGCGCCCAGTGCCCCCGCACTTCCATGTCCTTGAGCCATCCCCGCAGCACGGGGGCGAGCTGCAGGCGCAGACCATCGTCCTGGGTGGCGGCGAGGGCGTCGATCACCGCCACACGCACCTGTACGGGGGCCTTCTCCCGGTCCGCGCCGATAAGCAAACTTACGAGCTGCCGCGCATCATCGGGCAATCGCATGCCGGCGCTGCCCAGGGCACGAACCACGCTCGCCGTAATGCCTGCGGCCCCCGGCCTGGTTCCCACGGCCAGCTCAGAGGCCTCCCCAATCTCCGCCACCTTCTGGAGCAGGTCGCGGGCGCTCTCCTCGCCACCCGCCACGTCCCGCAAAGACAGCCTTTCGGGAACCGACATGATGGCTTCGCAAACGCCGCGCTCGATGATCAGTGACCATGTCTTCTTTGCGTTGTCATAATCGGTGGGCCTTCGTAACTTCTCGAAAGCCGATTTCGGGGGCGGGCCTTCCTCCAGCATCGCCTTCAGCGTCGAGGCAACGTCCGGGTCCCCGGCGACCACCAGGCCCGCGATGGCGGCCATGCGCGCCTGCAACACCTCGCCCATCTCTTTCGGGTCCTTGAACTTCTTCTCCCGCTCTTGCGCCATGCCCCGCAGAAACCCGACCGTCTTCTGGTCGGCCACCCGGCCCAGCAACTTCAGCGCCTTGCCCTTGATCTCGATATTGGCCGCCTTCTCCCCCAGGCGGCGCAGGTCCGGGAGCACGCCGGGGTCGATGTTCTCCGCCAGCAACTCCAGCGCCCGCATCTGCGGCGTCCCCTCGACTGCCTCGCGACTCTCCTTCAGGGGTCGCCACATGTCGGGGCCCTTGGGCTTCGGCTCCGTGGGTTTGACCCCGGGCCCACGGCCCGCGGGCCCAGGGCCGCCCGGCCCCATGCCCTCCGGCGGGCCGGAGAACCCCGGCCCCATCCCCTGCGGCGGACCTCTACGCGAGCCTGTGCCCGTCGTGGCCGCCGGCTTCTTCTTTCTTGCCGTCACCGGCGTTGAGGCCACTGCCACCAGCGCCCCGGCATCAGGTTTCTCTCCCAACCTGCCAAGCAACTCCGCCGCGCGCATCCGAACCTCGGCCCCTTCCCAACTGCGAAGGACCTCCTGCAAGAAGCCGACCGCAGCTCTTCCGTCAACTTCCGGCTGCCAGATGAATCTCCCACCCGGCTCCGGGGCCTTGCGCCACGACTCGAATATCCTGTCGAGGTTCTCCGTCCCGGCAACGTCCTTCGCCTCGGCGGCCGCTTCAAGGGCCTCTGCACTGCCCAGCAGCGCGAGACCTTCCACCGCCTCCGGGAGCTTGCCCTTCACGGCGGCCTCTTTCAGGACCGCCAGGGCCGCGGGACTACGGGTCTGAGCGATCAGCAGCGCGGCCGCGCGCGCGTGCTTGCCGCCCTGCCGCAGCATTCCGGCCAGGCTCCCCACCAACGGAAGCCTCTCGGCCGGCGGCACTTCGCTGACGACCTCTTCGTAGGGTTCTCCGGCTTGCGCGATCAGATCCCCCAGGACCGACATGGCGGCGTTCCCACCGGTGCGGCCCAGCTTCCGCGCCATGACGGCACGGTCCTTCTGGGACGTATAGAGGGGCAGGACGCGCTCCAACGCGAGCAGGACGGTCGGCACATCGATCCTTACCAAATCATTCAGAAACAGCTTCTTGGTCTTCGGCTCGGACTTGAGTGTTTCCGCCAGACTCTCGAGGGTCGGCTCGTCACCCGCCGCGGCCAGTGCAGCCAGCTTCGCGGCCCGAACCTGGGATTGGATCGTCACGACGCGGCATGCGGCCAATGCCCGCGCAGTGCCGATCGACCCCAGCGCGAGCAGTGCCTCGGCCCTCACTGCCGGGTTACTCGCTGAACTCGCAATCCGCTCCAAGGCGCCGAGCGCCGAACCGCTGTTGGCGAACCGCAACTGCCACGCCGTCTCCTTGCGCCCCTCGGGTCCTCCGTCGCCGCTCGCCGCCGACACGCTATCGAACCGCGCCACCGCATCTTCGGGCATGAGCGGCAGCACTGCCGCCTCGCCCAGGGCCTCGAACTGATCCGCCACCCCCGCCCCGTAGACCTCGGCGAGCGGTCGGCGGAACCGCTGCCAGTTCAGATAGAGCACCGCTTCTCGCTCGCCCGCGCCCAAGCGGGCAGCCTTGTCGGCGCCGGTCGGCAGGGCGCGAGCGCGCTCCTCGACCTGCCAGCGTTCCCATTGCTCGTCCTGGACCGGCTTGTGCTTGCGGGCTACCCACAGCTCGCTATCCCATCCGCCCGTCAGCTTGCCCCGGGCCTCAGCATCCCTTGCCTGCGCTTCCAGGCGCTTGCGACTCGACGCCTGCGCCCCCTTCACCGCCTCGCCGCTCAACTTTCTGGACGCGACCTGCACCACATCCCTGAGCCTCGGCCCAAGCTGAGTCTCCGCCGTGTAGGTCAGCCGGCCTGCGGCATCGGCGGCTCGGTATGCAGCCGTGCGCTTGCCGTGCCGCACAAGTCCCGATCGCACCAGGGCCTGGGCCCCACGGTCCAGCCTGACCGGCAGCTTCTCCGTGCCCGTGAGCACCCAATCGCCTTTCTGAGAGGATAGCTCCAGCTTGCCTACCACCGTCACCACGCCTTCCCGCACGTCAAATAGCAGGCCATCGTCCGACGCGCCAGTGAGCGTGGCGCCCTTGAGCCGGATCGACTCGAGCCTTTGCCCCTCGCCCAGGCCGAATGTCACAGCCGGCTTTCCTTTAGTCTTGAGCACGTACCCCTGCTCAGTCTTCGTCCAACCGCCCTGCTTGGACGGCCCAGCCCGCCTCCAGAGCGCCATGCCGCGGTGAATATGCCGCAGGGCGCTGCTCGGAATCAGCTCGCGCTGATAGCGGCCAAGGAACGTAATGGTCCCGACCTCGCCTTCTCGCACGCAGACCTTCACAGACCCCCTGTCGTCTCCCGACAGCGCGCCCTCCTGGAAGGGTATCGCAATCTCACCGGGCTGCACGGTGAAGGTCACCGACTGCCCGGCCGAGAGCGTCTTGGCGCGTCCCCCTGGAAGCTGCAACCGGACCTCGGGCAGCATTGGCTCGTTGTTGACGACCCTGACCTGTGTCCGGAAGCCCTGAAGGAACCGCGCCTGCTCGGCCGTGACCGCGAAACCACGCCAGGTCTCAGTGCGTCCCAGCCGCTCGTTGATGTCCAGGTCGCGCGGTTCCAGGAGCGCGGCGCGATACCAGCACTGCTCCGCCTCAGCGTGCAGGCCATTGTCCCGGCAGAACTCATACAGATCGGTCCACCGTGCCGCCATCTCGTCGGGCCCGCTTGCCGTCTCGCGGGCCACAGCCGTATCCTTTAGGCGCGCGCGGTAATCCGTGATCGTCTCCGCCAGCTTCTTCTCTTCCTCGCCGGGGACGTGCTTGGACGCGCTGGACGCCTTCCTCGAAGACCTTGAGCTCCTCCTCGACGTGCGTTCGCCGCCGGCCCTCGAACGCTTGCTCCGGTCGGGTCTCGGCGGCAACTTGGGCCCCAGGTCGACGGGTGCCTCCGCCTTCTGAGCGCCGGCCTCGCCTTCCTTGGCGCCCGTGATGGCGTCCCAGTTCTTGACGACCAGGTACACGTCGCCGCCGACCAAAGCCAGCACAATGACGCCGAGTCCGGCAATGACCAGGGGCGCCAGGTTTCTCTTCTTCGCCCCCCCCGCCTTCGCCTCCACCGCGGCGCCGGTGCGCACGTCGGTGCCGCACTTGGGGCAGAAGACGGCCCGCACCCCCAGCACAACTCCGCACGTGTGGCAGACCTGCCTGGCGGGATGGTGGCCCGGCGGCATAGCCTGCCCCGCCCCTTCTTCCGCCGCGCCTTCCGGTCCCGGCGCAGGCGTCTTTGCCGTAGCCTGCCCGCCCGGCAGCGGCACCTCGATCGTGGCGCCGCACTGGGGACAACGCACCTGCTTCCCCGCCAGTTCGTCCTGCACGGACAGAACCGTACCGCATTGGGCGTTCGGACACTGGGCTTCTACTGGCATAGGGCGCAAGCGACTCCACAAGGGGGCGAGGAGGCGTCTCCTATGCAGTTTATGGTGGCCCGGGACCGCTGTCAAGGCCTGCTCAACGGTGAGGGCGGGTCCCCCTAGGGCGGGCAACAGGGAGGGGCGGGCCCGTCCTACCGGATCCCGCCGGGTCGAAGAGCAAAGATGAGGAAAGCTGGCCTAGCCGTAACACGTTCGCGAGACAGCACATACGATCTGCCCAGGCGGGGCCCGGCACCCTCCCGAACGGTTTTCCATATTGACGAGGCGAACGCGTTCTGCTATGATCGGATGTTATCCGGTGGTTCTAAGGATTCCCCGCCGGACGTCAGGGATTTCCGGGTTCCCCGCGCCCTTTCCTGTAGGGAGGCGTTCCTTGGGGGAGGAGAAAGGTATCGGATCGAAGTGCGGGCGCCATGCCGAAGTAGGGGACAGATTGGACTTCCCGGTGAGAGTTCGCCTATGCGCCCCGGTCGCCCGTCTGTGGAAGTGTGGCGGTTTTGTCGGGCGGAGGTGTGGCCCTGTTTGAACGATTTGCCGGGCGGTAGCGACATAGTATATCTGGAGTCTGGCGGAGTCTCGGGCCGGCGAAAGGCTGCCCGAGGCCCCAGAGCGTGCCGTGGTGGCAAGAGCCTTCAGCATCCCCAAACACGTGAAGGGTGCAAAATGGAGCCCGTTGCGGCCGGTGCAGGACAGCCCGCTTATTGATCTGGCTCCCCATCGTCTTCCTGAGTCATTGCTATGAACGACGCCCACCAAAACTACTACGAAGTGCTCAAAGTCCGGCGGACGGCCTCCGCGTCCGACATTAAGCAGGCTTTTCGCCGCCTGGCCAAGAAGTATCATCCCGACACTAACCCGGGCCGCCCCAAGGCCGCCGCCAAACGCCTCAAGGAGGTGATTGCGGCCTACCGGGTGCTCAGCAACGAGCGCGAGCGGGCGCGCTATGACGTGCTGCTCCAGACCAGTCCGTCCTTCGGCAAGAAGGTGGAGCCCGGCCGAGGGAGCGCCATGACGGTCCGCGCGAAGGACATCCTCGAGGACCTGCTGCGGGGCGATAGCAAGGGGGCCCTTGAGATCTACGACGACCTGGCCAGCCACAACGGGTTCTCCCTCCAGGCCCACCTGGAGGTGCGCGACTACCTGGACTGCCTCTTCCTGCTTGCCGAGCAGATGGAGCGGGTCGGGCGCAACCGCCAGGCGGCGGAGTTCTACGAGGAGCTTTACGCTCGCGAGAAGGAACCGCCCCGGCACCGTTACTTCTTCGACACGGTGAAGGTGCGCCTGAAGAAGCTCTACAGCCGAAAGCTCCCCCGCGAGGCCCGCAGCGCCAGCGAAGAGATCGCCTGCTACAAGCGCATCCTGCAGTTCGACGTCGACCGCAGCGAGAAGGCGTTCATCCTCAAGAAGATCGCCGAGGTCTACGTCAGGGAGGGGCAGGACGAGAGGGCCAGGAAGATATTCAAGGAGGCCCTGGACCTGAAGCCCGGCCTCAAGGGGACGGCCACAATCCGCGAGCACCTGGGGTTTGAGTAGGCCAGGTGCAAGGCGGCTCGCAGGGCGGCGGCTTGACTGCGGTGATCCCTGTTACCCGCCC
>CAZXDF010000083.1:0-7155 GCA_964639345.1 uncultured candidatus Brocadiaceae bacterium
CGGTCGGCCCGAGGGCGAGCGAGAGCGTCGAGGGCAAGGAGGCCGAAGCAGGCGATTCAAAGGCCAGAATCGCCGATGCTGGCCGACCAGCCATTCGGCGCTCGCAGCCGGCCGAAGCCAGGATGGGGTTTTGCAGCAGCGCCTTAGGGTGATGTTGGGTTCCACGGCTGACGCCGCAAAGCGCCGAGACTTGAAGGGGGTCGGGCCATGAACGTAAGGGGCATGTCGTCACACCGCCAGAACGTGCGGGCCGGCGCGCGGCCGGCCCGCACGTTCGCATGGGCGTGGGCGGTTGCGCTGGTGCTTGTGGCGCTCACGCAGTCCTCCTGCGCCTTGAGCGGGTCGGTTCCCTCGGAGCCCGGGTGCAGGCCGCCGAAGTACCGCATGAGCTGGTTCAGGGGGATCGACGACCAGCTGAGGGACGCGGCCTGGACGCTGAAATACTACCAGGAGCAGCGTGCGGCGGCGCCGAGCAGGAGGCCGCTGCTGAAGCCCTGGGCCAAGACGAAGGCCGACTGGGACGGGGACATGCGCGAACAGCAGGAGGTGCTCAAGAACCTGCTGGCTCGCGACACCAATAAGACGCCCGGGGGCGTCCAGACCGGCAAGGGCCAGGGCTCTAACAAGGAAGTAATGGAGCTCGCCAACAGCTTTGAGAACCTCAGGCTCTTCGTGGAACTCGGCCGTAGGGAGCTGGAAAAGAAGCGCGACGATGTGGCCGCTGCGCAGAAGTACTACTGGGCCTACGCGAAGGCCGTGGAGATGATGCACGACATGCACGTGGAGTTCGCCGTCCGGTGCACGTCGGTCTATCGACCGGCAATCCGGGACCTCTCCCGCCGCGCCAGGCTCCTGAGGGAAGAGACCCTGGGGGACGCCGAAGCGCTAAGTTCCGAGAAGCAGCGCGCCACGCTCTTGAAACTCGCCGAGAGGCAGGAGCAAATGAGGGGGCAACTGCTCAGGTCGCTGCCGGTCTTGGAAAAGCAGCGATGGTGGGCCGCGAAGCGTGTCCCGAGCCTCCGAGAGCAGATCATTGTCGCGCGGCGCGCCTACGAGACCGTGGAACTGGCGGTGGACTTCGCGGCGACCCTCGGCGGCATCAGCGCCGCGTTCCACGACCTCGAAGCGGAGCTGCCCGAGCTGATCGTGTTCGACGTGCCGATGGCAGAGCTGACCGCGCCGGGGATCGAGCCGTGAGGGCCGGTCCCCATTGCTACCTCGCACGTCAAGGATCGGACACAGATCAACACAGATGGACTCAGATTCCGAATCAAGGGAGTAGCAGAGAAACCATGAAACGACAGGGGCGGTTACGCGTCCTCACTCTTGATCCGCCGTTATCTGTGTGAATCTGCGTCCAATGGTTCTTCCGGCGGATGAGGAATGCTACGGCCGGGGCTCGTCCCACGCTTCGTAGACGGCCGCGACGTTCTCCTCCGTGACGTCCACACCCCACTGGCATTGCGCGATCACGCCGCCCACCCCGTCGTCGAGCGCCCGCCGCACGCGCCGCACCCCTTCCCGAACCTCCTCGGGCGTGCAGAACGGAAGCAGTCCCTGCCGGTCTATCTCCCCCCAGAACGTGATCTTCCCCTTGTAGAGACGCGCAAGCTCCTCGATGTCCATGCAGAAGAGCTGCGAGTTGATGGCGTCGACGCCGACCTCGATCAGGTCCGGATAGATGGCCTCGATCTGGCCGTCGGAATGGAAGAACGCGAACTTGCCCTGTGCGTGGATGGCCTCGCAGTAGTCGCGGTAGAGGGGCTTGAATATCTCGCGCCACTGCCGGGGCGAGATGAGCAGGCTTTCCTGTGTGCCCCAGTCGTCCATGAACTCGATGGCGTCGCACCTGCGGCCTTCCCAGAGCTCGATCTCGCGCAGGAAGAACTCGTGCACGATCTTGACCAAGCGCTCGAGCTCCGGCGCACCGGTGGCGAGGTCGATGAACAGGTTCTCGGTCCCCCGCAGGAACTGAAGCCGCTCGAAGGGCCGCACCGCCGGGAAGAAGATGGAGAATCGGTCGCTGCGCTCGTACCACTTGTCCACGTCGCTCAGGTCCGTCGTCTCGATCAGCTCCCAGGGCGGCTCAAAACCGTCCAGCGCCTTCCGGTCCGCCAGGACCGGCTCCTTAACCTCGCCGACGACGCCCGGCTCGCACACGTGCCATACCGAACCCCACTCGTCGACGTACGTGCCGACCACCCCTTCCACTCCCCGCGCTCGCCTGCTTACGCGGCCCTTCACCGGCGGCGCCTCGAAGTCCATCGGGACGCGGCGCACGAACTCCTCGACCTGCCGCAGGCGTTCGGGCATGCTCCGGAAACGAAGGGGCCAGATATCACGGGGCGCACGATCCGGCCCCTCGAACCGCAGCGCCTTCACCACCCGTTCCCGCGAAGTCATACCCGCCTCCTCATGCGTTGAACTTGCCCACTCGCGCCTGCTGCACCCCCTTGCGCAAGACCACCCATCCCGGTGATCCATGCAGCAGAACCATCTCTTACTCCTCGGCCACGGCGGCGGCCAGGACGGCCTCGGCGAGGAAGCTGCGGCCGACGGCCTTCCACCTCCCCCACCAGAAGGTCGCTGCGATCAGCACCCCGTGGAGGATGGTGTAGGTCATGATGGCCACCCACACGCCGGTGACGCTCTCCCACGCCTGCGCCAGCCCGAACGCGAGCGGAAGGCCCAGCCCAAGCATGGTGACGGCCGTGACGAGCATGGGCAAGAGCGTGTCCCCCGCGCCGCTCATCGCCCTGCTGAGCACCACCGAGACGGTCAGGAACACCATGGCAGCGGACAGCCATCGCAAGAACTCCGATCCCGCCGCGACAACCTCTGGCTCGGAGTTAAAAACCCGCACAAGCTGCTCGTTCCAGGCGAAGAAGGCCACGGCTGTCAAGAGCGATAGCGCCGCGGCCAGACCTGCCGTCACCCAGCCGGCGCGCGCCGCGCGGTCGGGCTTGTCCGCCCCGAGGTTCTGCCCCACCAGCGTGGCCGCCGCGATGCCGAAGGCGATGCCGATCATTAGCACCAGCATCCAGAGCCGCAGGCCGATTGTGAAGGCTGCCATTGTGCTCTTGCCGAACTTGGCCACGACCCACACGAGCGCCACGGAGGCCATGCTGCGAATCAGGCCCTGCCCCGAGCTGAACACCCCGATGCGGAACACCTGCGCGATGATGTCCAGGCGCGGCCTGAGGTGGCCCAGGCTCAGATGGAAGTGCTCGTGCCCCTTCACAAAGAACAGCCAGGCCAGCCAGCACAGGGCCAGGAGCTGACTCAGCGCCGTCGCCACCGCAGACCCCGTCACCCCCATCGCGGGCAGCCACGGCAACCAGGGGTGGCCGAAGATCATCACCGGGTCGAGGGCGATGTTCAGGACGGCCGCCGCGCCCATCACCTTCAGCGGCGTCTTCGTGTCGCCGGCCCCGCGGATGGCCGAGGAAAAGGTGATGCTCAGGATGAGGGCAAAGGAGAAGCCCGACAGTATCCGCAGATACGGTGTTCCCGCCGCCACCACCTCGGGCTCGGCGCCCAGGGTCTCCAGGAACCGCCCGGCGAGCGGCACGCCGAACGCAGCGACGATCAGCGAGAGCACCCCCGCTGTCAGCAGGCTCTGGCCGGCCACATACTGCGCGCGCTCCCGCGCCCCCGATCCCATGGCCTGGGCCACGAGCGCCGTGCAGCCGGTAGTAACGCCGATGACGACGACGTAGACGAGGTTCAGCGCCGGGCCGCTCATGCCGACCGCAGCCACGGCCGTGGAGCCGAGGATGCCGAGGAAGTACATGTCGACCAGGTGGAAGAGGTTGTGCAGAAGCATCGTGCCCAGAGTGGGAATGGCGAGGCGCAGCGTCACCCCCCACAGGCCGCCCTCGGTGAGCCGCACGGCCGTCGCGCTGCGGGTCGCCCCGCCCGGTCCCTCTGGGGTCGATTGCGTCATGGGGCCTTGCTTCCCTCCCGGCCCTCACCCGGCGCACCCGCAGCAGGTGGAATGAGCGTGATGAGGACGACCTCCGGCCGCGCAAGCACCCTCAGGGGCGCGCCCCACGTGCCGGCCCCCCGGCTCACGTTGATGGCCGATCCCTTCTCGAGCCGGTAGAGCCCGTGCGGATGATCCCAGAACGCCCGCGCGACAAGCGTGAAGGGGAAGACCTGGCCGCCGTGCGTGTGGCCGGAGAGCTGAAGGTCGAAACGGCCCGGCGAGCGAGGGTCCACGGCGGGCCGGTGCTTGAGCAGTATGGTCGCCTCGCGGGTTTCGGCGGCAGGCAGCGCGACGTTCTCGTCGGTCTTCCCGGGCATGCCCATCCGGCTTCCGGCCAGGTCGTCCACGCCCGCGATGCGCAGGCGGCCGCCGACCAGCACGGATTCCCCGCGCAGCACGCGGAAGCCGGCGGCCTCGAGGAACGCGAGGCTCCCCTCCAGCCCGTGGTAGAACTCGTGGTTGCCCACGACGGCGAACTTGCCCAGCGGCGCCCTGACGGCGGCCAGGATCTCGGCCAGGGCGTCCAGATTGCGGGAACCGACGTCCACGGTGTCGCCGGTGCAGACCAGCACATCGGGCCGGGCCTGCTCAACGACGGACATGATCTTCCTCAGCCGCCGCTCACCTACACCTCCGCCCGCATGGATGTCGCTCACGTGAACGATCCTGATGGGCTCTGACCCCGCAGGCAGCCGGGGGCATTCGACGCGGACCTGCTTCAGCTCTATCCTCCACGCCTCTCCCACGCCCCAGATGCTCAGCGTGCACACGATGACGCAGAGCGCGAGCATGGTTGTGCGCGGGCTCAGGGCAAGCCTCGCCGCCCCGGGCGCCCACCGCCCGAGCCCTTTGCAGGCCAGGTTCCAGACGTCGAAGCAAATGCCGAAGGAAACGATCCACATGACTACGACAAGCCAGACGTAACCCATGAAACCGTAGACGTAAGCTAGCCGCGCCACGCCTGCGCTATCCAGCGCGCGCGCCAGGACCGGTGCGGCGACCATCAGCGCCAGCGCCGCCGCCAGTGCCAGCCGCACCCCCGTGCGAGCGGGCAGCGCGGAGGCGATCTTCCAGTAACAGTAGGCGTTCAGGGTGCCGTAGACGGCGAAGAACACCAGCAGAAAGACGATCATCTTATGAGCACTCCTGCCTGCGCCGGTTTGCCGGGGGCCAGACGCGACGCCCCCGGCCGCTTGAGGCCGGCGAGTCAACGAAGCGCCTATTGTAAGAGATCGGGCCTATGGGCCACCAGTGGTCCAGGTGCCACCAGTGGCCCGGGCGCCGCCAGTCGATCCACTTGCACGGAATGCGAGGCGCTATACAATGGGCGCTCGCACGAGGCTGGCGCAGGCGCCGCCCACTTACCGAAGCCGCGGGAGAACGATATGGCCAACGCATTGAAGGAGAAGCTCGACCGGGACGAGGTAGCCTTGGGTTTCACGGTCGTCTACCCCAGCGCCAGCATACTCGAATGCATAGGCACGGGGTGGGACTGGTTGTGGCTCGACTGGCAGCACTCCGAGCACGACTATCGCAGCCTCCTGGAGTGTGTGCGCGTGGCCGAGGCGCGCGGCGTGCCGCCGATAGTGCGGGTGCCGGGGCACGAGTACGGGATCGTTGGTCCCGCGAATGACATGTGCCCGGCGGGGCTGATGGTCCCAATGGTCGACACGCCCGAGCAGGCGCGCGCGGTGGTCGAGGCCACGCGGTTTCCTCCGCTGGGCCGCCGCAGCATCGGGAGCCTCCGCGCCGTAACTCTCCAGGGCCTGGACTACGCCTACGAGGCCAATGAGGACGTGCTGCTTGTCGCGCAGATCGAGACCAAGCTCGGAGTGTCGAACGTCGAGGCCATCGCCGCCACCGAAGGCGTGAGCGGGGTGCTGGTGGGATCGGTCGATCTGAAGCTCGACATGGGCATTCCTCTGGAAACCCCGGACGTTGAGGCCGACGAGATCATGAAGGCGATGGAGACCGTGGCGCGCGCGGCCCGCAACGCGGGCAAGTTCGCCGGCTGCCTCGCCTTTACGCCCGAGGCCGCGAAGCGGACGGTTCAGATGGGCTACCGCCTTCTCGGCTGCGGCGTAGATTCCTGGCTCATGCAGGTGGCGGCCACGACGAGGCTGGAGGAGCTTCGCGCCGCGCTTGGCGCGTAACCGCCCGGAGCGGGCGCGTCCCGAACAGGAACATGTGCCCTCCGATCTCGACGTCAAATCGACTTGCGGGAGGACGTATGCCGAACGCATTGAAGGAAAAACTCGACCGGGATGAAGTGGTTGTGGGCGCCGCCGTCGTCCATCCCATCCCCAGCGCCATCGAGAACATGGGCGACGGATGGGACTGGGTATGGGTTGATAGGCAGCACGGCCAGCATGGCTACCGCACCATGCTCGAGTGCATAAGGGTGGCGGACTCCCTCGGCGTCCCGCCCATCGTGCGCACGCCCGGGCACGAGTACGGCCTCCTCGGCCCAATCATGGACGCGCGCCCTGCCGGCATCCTGATCCCCATGGTGGAGACGCCCGAGCAGGCGCGCGCCCTTGTCGAGGCCACCCGCTTCCCACCGCTGGGACACCGCAGCATCGGGAGCCGCCGCGCCATCGCCATCCAGGGCCGGGACTACGCCTGCAGCGCCAACGAGGACCTGCTGCTCATCGTGCAGATAGAGACTGACGTGGGCGTCGCCAATGCCGAAGCCATCGCGGCCACCGAGGGCGTGAACGGGATGATGATGGGCTCCGTGGACCTCAAGCTCAGCATGGACATACCGTTGAGCACGCCTAACCAGGAGTGCGAGGAGCTGCAGAAGGCGAAGGAGGCCGTGGTGCGCGCGGCACGCAACGCGGGGAAGTTCGCCGGCGACATTGCCGCAGGCCCCGTGGAACTGGTGGAGCAGGCAGTGGAAATGGGGTTCCGGATGCTGCTCACGTGCAGCGACACCTCGCTTCTCATGCCCGCCGCGCAGAAACGCTTCCAGGAGCTTCGCGCGGCGCTGTAGGGGCACGGCATGCCGTGCCCGCCGGCGGGGCACTAGAAATCTGGCCGGAAAGTCCTTTTCGTGTATGATAGAATCCGCTTGGGAATTGTGACCCCAACGGAGGATGCCTGTGCTTGGCAAACGCCCCAATCAACGCGGCCTGTTTGAGGCCGATACGGTCTACCTGGATTTC
>CAZXDF010000084.1:0-5878 GCA_964639345.1 uncultured candidatus Brocadiaceae bacterium
GCCGGATACTGGGATGGCCTATCCGTGCCCCATGACATGCGCGGGACAAGCAGTCCCTGCCCGAGGCCTGGTATCGGAAGGAAGCACGCGTGGCTGACGCAACCAGGGCCCCCGTACGGCGCCGCTCTCTGGTGTTAGCCATCGCGCTTGGGCTTGTGAGCTTTCACGTGGCCGGCTGCGCGAGGGCCGGCGGAGGGAACGAGAAAATGGCGGCGAAGACGATCCTCGAGGTCCTTGAGGAACACACCGACGAGTGGATGGCCATCCCCGGCGTCGTGGGCACAGCCATCGGCGAACTCGATGGCAAACCGTGCATCAAGATACTGGCCGCTGAAAGAACCGAAGAGATGGCGACGCAGATTCCCTCCGAGGTGGACGGGTTCCCGGTGGTCATCATGGACACCGGCGAGCTTCGGGCGCTGAAGTAGGGCGCCGTCGGCGCCTCGGGCGCTGCCTGCAAGGCCCCATCCCGGTTTCGGGCCGACGGAGCGGATCCTGCAATAGCGCCTTATCCCTTCCGCAGGACCACCCGCCACCGACCGCCTTCCTGCGTCACGGACACCACCTCGTGCCCGTCCTTCTCGGCGCTCTCAGGCACCTTGCGCGCGCCCTCATCGTCGAGCTGAATCGCGAGCACCTGCCCCTTGCTCATCCGGTCGAGCACCATCTTGGTCTTGACGTAGTTGAGCGGGCAGACTACGCCGTGAAAGTCCGCCTCCCTATCAACTTCCTGCTCTGGGCCGGTCACTGTCTCCGGGGCCGGCGCGGCTTCCTCCGCTTCGACGGGCCGGAAGCGCAGCGACGGGTCCATGTGGTCGTAAAGGCTCTGCACGGTCTCCACGAGCGCCTCGACGTCTCCCGCTGCCGGCTCAAACGCATCCTCCGGATTGGATGCCCGGACGGCGCGTCGGCACGTGTCGATCACGCTCCGGAAGGAATCCTCGACGAGATCGGCATCGATGAAATGCTTTCCGAACAGGTCCAGCGCATCGGCGTCGTCCTTAGCTTCCTGGGCCTGGGTGACCAGAAGGGCGCGCGCAGCCAGCACGGTTGCGCTGCAGAGTCTCCCTGCGCCCAAGGCCTCGTGGGCGCTGGCGAGGTCCACGTCGATCAGGTCGAACACGCCGGCGCCGCACTCGCCCGGCCCTCGGCCCGCCAGCGAGAACACGCTTTCAGCCCCCCAGTCGAAGTAGTAGTTCTTGTCCTCCTCGAAGGGGGGAACGTGCTTGGCCCCTTCGGCGAGGCGGTCAGCGGTCTCCCTGCCGCCGGCCTCGAGGAACGCGCCATAGTCCGGGAACTGCGCGGAATCGGCAAAGGCCTTCAGGAACTCGGCCACGAATGCCGGGACGTTCTGTGCCGGGACGGCCTGCTTCCCCTCGCCGAGCCTTGTTTCCCCCTCGCGCACCAGACCCCCCAACTGGACCACGTAGTGCGGCACAAGCCGGCCTTCCCGCCGTCGGGCCGCGCCGAACAGGCCTATGTCGCCCAGCGGGTGGCGGCCGCACGAGTTGGGGCAGCCGCTGATGTGGATGCTCAGGTCGCCGAGCTTCTCGAGGTCGGGGCCGTCCGTGGCGAGTCGGTCGGCCACGGCGCGGGCCAGCCCTCGCGCGAGGCAGATGCCGAGTTTGCAGGTGGCCGCTCCCGTGCAGGCGACGGTGTTGCGGAGGATGGGCGGCGGAGTCCCGGCCAGGTCGAGTTCGCTCAACTTGCGGTGCAGCGCCGCGAGCTCGTTCTCATGGACCCAGCGGATGACCAGGTTCTGCCACTGCGTGGTGCGCGCCATGCGCTCGCCGTGGGCCTCGACGGCGTCCGAGAGCTTCTCCATCGTGTCCGCCGTGACGTCGCCCAGGGGCAGCGGGACATGCACGATGTAGCGTTCCGGCTGCTTCTGCGGGGACGCATTCTTCTCGCGCCACGCGTCGAATCCGTCGCACGGCGGCCCTGAAGCCTCGGGACTGGACGGGCCGGGCGTTGAGATATCCCGCGCCTGCGGGACCGCGGGGGCGGCCTTGCGCACGTCCGCAAGCTCCGCCTCGTAGAGGGTTCTGAACTGTTCGATGCCGATCTTCTCGAGCAGAAAACGCAGTCGCGCCCTTCGCCGGTCCTTGCGGTTGCCGTGCTTGTCGAAGACGCGCTTGACGGCCTCCGCCATGTAGCAGATGTCGGTTGCGGGCACGAACTCATCGAGCAGGTCCGCGACCCGACTCATCGCGCCCATCCCGCCCCCGACGTAGGCCGCAAACCCGGCCTCGCCATTACGGCGCTTCGCAATGAATCCCAGGTCGTTCACGGTCGCCGCGGCGCAGTCCTCTGAGCAGCCGGAGAAGGCGAGCTTGTACTTTCGCGGGAGCTGGAATGACAGCGGGTCGGGCAGCAGGAACTCCGTCATCGCCACCGCGTGCGGGGTGACGTCGAACGCTTCGCGGGGGCACACGCCCGCGTCGTAACATGCCGTGACGTTGCGAACCGTGTTCCCGCCGCCACCCTTGGTGGAGAGTCCGGCTGCATACAGCTCGACCAGGGCGGGATGGATGCTTTCCAGCGGCACGTTGTGGACCTGGATGTCCTGTCGCGAGGTCACGTGAAGCACCGCGTTGCCGTAGGTCCGCGCGACTGCTGCGAGCGTGCGCATCTGGTGCGGAAGGACGGCCCCGGCCGGGAAGCGCACCCTCAGCATGAAGGCCTCTGCCTCCCTCTGCTCGTATACTCCCTGCGGGACGCGGAAGGCGCGGACCTCCGCGGCCGATGTCGACCCGCTCTTGAACCGCTCGGTTTCATCCTTGAACCTGTCCAGATCGTCTTGAAGGGTATCGGGAAGATTGAAAATGCCCTGCATGGCACCTTTCTCCTATCGTGCGTCTTGGACGTTTCTGCTGCGCTCCTGCGCTCCTGCGCCTTACACCTCGGGCATGCCCTCGTCGCCGAGCACATCTTTGAAGAAACTGGCGTACTTCAGCCCGCCGTCCGGCGAGACGCCGACCGCCAGGCCCTCCCCGTGCTGCCCGGCGAACTCCACCGCTGCATGCACGATGGCCCCCGTCGAAGGCCCGACCATCAGCCCTTCCTCCCGGAACAGGCGCTTGGTCATATCGTAGGCGGGCTCGTCGTCCACCCGGATCACGTGGTCGACCACGCTCTGGTCGAGGATGGTGGGGGGCTTCGACTCCGTCATGTTCTTCAGGCCGGGCAGCCTGTGGCCCTTCTGCGGCTCGATGGCGATCACCTGGATGGCCGGGTTCTGCTCCTTCAGGAACCGCCCGACGCCCGAGAGCGTCCCGCACGTGCCGAACCCGACGAAAAAGTGCGTCAGCTTCCCTTCGGTCTGCTTCCATATCTCCGGGCCGGTGGTCTCGTAATGGGCCTTCACGTTGTCGGGATTCTCGTACTGGTTGGGCATCACAAACCGGTCCTTCGTCTCCGGGTTGCGCAGGAACGAGTGCGCCAGCGCGATCGCCCCGTCCTTCGGGTGGTCCTTGGGGCAGATGTCGTCCGGCGTCGGCCAGACCTCCGCCCCCAGCATCCTGAGGATGACCTTCTTCTCGTCGGGCACTCCCTCCGGGATGGTCACGGTGAGCTTCTTGCCCATGAGCGTCGCGAGCGCGGCCAGTGCGATGCCGGTGTTGCCCGAACTCGGCTCCACGAGTTCCTTGTCGTCCAGCAGGCCCTTCTCCTCCATGGCCTTCAGCATGTAGAGCGCAGGACGGTCCTTGATGGAGCCGAAGGGGTTGAACCATTCCAGTTTCAGGTGCAGCTCGAACGTCCCGTCCGGCATCACCTGGTTGACCCTGACCAGCGGGGTCGGGTTCTCCGGGTTCGCGATCAGGTCCCGGACGTCGTGAAAACAGCGCAGGGCCTGGCTCGCCCCGAGGCGTTCGAGTTTCCTGATGCTACTCATTGACTTCCTCCAAAGGCTGCGCGACGAGTTCATTCCCTTCCAGGCGCCACGCCGCGTATAGGGCCGCCCGCCCCGTCGTGGTCGCTCAGCTCGGTGATGCTCGGATGCGCGCCGCAGACGGGGCAGTCAGGATCGGGGGACCGCATCACGATTTCAAAGTCGCATTCGAGCGCATCGTATATCAGCAGCCGGTCGGAAAGCAGGCTCCCGATTCCCAGCAGGAGCTTCAGCGCCTCCGCCGCCTGAAGCGTGCCTATCACCCCGGCCACCGCGCCCAGTATCCCGGCCTCCTGGCAGCTCGGAACGAGACCCGGCGGGGGCGGCTCGTGCGCGAAGCACCGGTAGCAGGGCTTCCCTTCGCCGGGCAGGACGGTCATGAGCTGTCCGTCGAAGCGCACGGCCGCGCCCGAAACCAGGGGCAGCCGCTCGAAGTAGCAGCAGTCGGCCACGAGGAAGCGCGTGGGGAAGTTGTCGCTCCCGTCGATCACCACATCGTATCCTCGCACGACATCCCGAATGTTGGCCGCCGTGAGGCGCCCCGGGTGAACTTCGACCTTGCAGTCGGGGTTTGCGTCTTCGATGCTCTCCCGGGCCGATTCCACCTTGCTCCTGCCCAGGTCAGCCGTGCGATGGATGATCTGGCGCTGAAGATTGGACATCTCCACCACGTCTCCGTCGGCGACGCCGAGCCTGCCCACACCGGCCGCCGCAAGGTAGAGCAGGGCAGGGGAGCCGAGTCCGCCCGCGCCGACGACCAGCGCGCTGGAGCCCAGCAGCCTCCTCTGCCCCGGCACGTCCACTTCCGAAAGGAGGATGTGGCGCGAGTATCGGAGGACCTGTGCCTCTGTGAATTCCAGCTCGTCCATCTTACCCAACCATGGGGACGAAGAATTCCCGCGCGTGAAGGGCCCGCAGGCCTTCTTCGCAGTAGCCCAGGCCGCGCCACTGGCAGGTGGTGCAGAGTTCCGCTTCGAGGTCCTTTGGAGCAACGTGCTCCATTACCGCCTCGTATACGCACTGAGCCGTCAGTTCCTCACCGGGCAAGAGTCCCAGGCGCGCAAGCACGGTGCGGTCGAACTTGCGCGTGGTGTCCTCGGCCCCGGGCTTCTTGCCGCAGCGGCCCTCCGTGTTGTGCGGGCACGTCGAGCAGATGTCGTCGCACCGGTCCGCCAGCGCGAGGGTGACATCTGCGTTCCGCCGGATTGCGGCTACGATCCCGATCATGTTCTTCACGAATCGCTCGTCGTAACCCAGACCGCGAAAGCCCAACATGCACAGCAGGTGGTGGCCTCGTATCGTGAATCCCTTGTCCAGCATGTAGGGGCCTCAATGCTCGCCGGGGTACATCGCCTTGTCTACTTCTTCGGAGTAGGAGGACTTGGGCAGGAGCGCCAGACCAGCGCGTTGACTGCGAGCGCTTTTGCAAGGTCAATGGGGATGAACAACACAACGGTCCTCATCAATGTGACCCACAAGCCCGTGCGCATGACCATGGCGTATTGAAATGCGCCGAACAGGTAAACGATGGCCACAGCCACCATCATGAGAAGGGCCTGCCCCCAAATCCCACGCGGCCGGATGCGCCTGTCGGTGAACCATCCGACGAGTGCCGCCGCCAGGATGAAGCCTATAAGGTATCCACCGGATCGCCCAAGAATACTGCGTAGGCCGCCGTCGCCTCCTGCAAACCAGGGTACGCCCATCGCGCCGAGCCCGACGTAGAAGAACTGGCTCGTTGCGCCGTATGATCTTCCCAGCAGAACCCCGCTCAGAAGCACCGCGAATACCTGACCGGTGATGGGCACATCTGTGAATGGATGTGGTATTCGGATCTGCGCGCACAGCCCCGTAAAGCAGGCCAGGCCCAGTGCGAATACCAACTTCAAGGGCACTGAGAGCTCATACCGCCACCTTAAGGCCTGATACTCTCTGGGTCTCCAGTTCTCTGCCAGTACCGATGTGCCCATGCGGGACTCCCGTTAA
>CAZXDF010000085.1:0-4573 GCA_964639345.1 uncultured candidatus Brocadiaceae bacterium
TCGGAGGTCAGGTTTTCGATCTGCCCTTGCAGGTCGCCCTGAGCGGCTTCGTTCTTGCTTTCCTCACTCATTCCACCCTCCCTTCAAACTTGGCCGGCGTGTCGGGCAAGTGCTGCCTCATCACCAGGAGACTGATCTCGACGAGCTCGTCCACCAGCTTGTCCGGGTCCTTTTCGGACGCCTCGGGGATCTGGTCCAGCAAGACCTGGATCGCTCTCAGGTCAGGCATTACCGACCAGGTTCGCTTCTTGACAAGCTCCTGAACGGCCGAGTCGACCGCCAGCACGACCGTCACCAGCGTCTCTTCAACCTGGGCCTCGGTCATGCCGGTTTGCTGCTCGATATCGCCCTGCTTCGCCTTAAGGGTGGCCGTGAGCTCGGTCTTCAATTGACCGCTCACATCTGCCAGGACCTCGTCGGCGAGCTTCTGAAGCTCGCTCTCGGCGGCGCTGAACACGTCCGGCGCCACCCGGTTCAACGCCTCCCTGTAGGCCGGGCCGACCGCTTCGGCCACCTCACGCATGGCCTCGCTATAGGCCGTCACCAGATCCTCTTCATCCAGGGCGGCCCGAAGCTCGTCGTAGTAAACCCGTCCCACGTCGCCGGCGAACGCTCCCATCTCCTTGATCATCTGATCCTGCAGGTCAAGATCCAGAACCTTGTCCCACGCGCCTTCCATCAGCGCCGGCACGGCCTCGCGGCCGAGCTCAAAGGCCTCCTCGCGCAGAACGGGCCCAAGATCCATCTTTCTGAACGTCTCGAGGAATTCCTCCTGGTAGACAGGCCGGACATCGTCCCAGATGGCGGTCCCGGCCTCTTTCAGGGCGCCCTGGACGGCAGGCTCGTCCCACTGCTTACTGACCGCCTCGCGGAAGTCCGTCAGCCCCTCCTCGCCGACAAGCCCCTTGATCAGGCCTATGAAAAGAAAGGCGTAGACGACGGCAATGCCCAACGTCACAACGGTCCCAAGTATGCGCACGGTTCGCCCCGTGCGCAACGAAGACCGCACCTCCTCCACTTCTTCGCGCGCGGCCCGTAACTTTTCCCGTAGTTCGGCTTCAGCCATGAGGCTAACCCCTCCTCGGAAAGAGTGCCATTTCCCGTTATCTGAACCCATCACTTGAACAACAGTACCTTCAAACCCGCGTCGCTCCTCGCGCTCCATCACCTCCTTCGGGCGAATGCGCCCGGGCTTGGCGGATCCCGGCCGAACATACCCGCTCGGCGGAAATAACCCATTTTCGTCCCAAATGTATGCCAATACGGGGTGTGCCGATAATATGCGGCCGGAGCCGGCAAGTCAAGAGGGTATCCTGCACGGGATGGAAATAACCACCCGGCCGGCCAAAGGAGCGCCTGCGGGGTGCCTCAGCCCGCCAGCTTTGGCATGAGAAAAAGCACGGGCGCCTCCTTCTGCCCGCAGCGAACACATCCGCGCGCAAAGTCGCGTATAATGCCACCCTGCGGGATGGCGCGAGCGGTATGAGTGACATCCGGAGCTCGAAATGGGTCGCGGCCGGGGAAGAAACACTTCGATCCCGCCAGGAGTTGACGCCCGGCAGCGCGGGGCGGAAGAATGAAACGCGCAGCCCCCGGCGGGCGCGCAGATTGCAAGCAGGAGGGATATGGCAGGATTCGCCCACGCGCGCCTCCAGGAAATGGAGAAGCAACTCCTTTTGAGCCCGGCCGATGTGCGCGCCCGGCATGGCGATCGGCTCGAGGAGCTGGTGCTGGCCCTGGAGCCCGGGCGGGAGTACGCCTACGAGTTCATCTATTTCCGCGTCACGGGTTTCCGCCCGACCACAGCGCCCGTGGAAGCCTACCGGGGGTCCGCCCTGGCCGCAGACCTCGTGCTGATGCTGGAGCACGTCTCCGAGACCGCCCCTACGCCCGCGGCAGCCTGCCCCGAGCCGGTCCTTACGGTGGCGGAGGTTTCGGCGCGGCTGAACGTGACCGTCCGCACGCTCCACCGCTGGCGTCGACGGGGCCTCGTGAGCCGCAAGTACCTCTTCCCGGACGGGCGCGTGCGCGCCGGCGTTCGCAAGAGCGCCGTGGAGCGCTTCGTCGAGGCGCACGGCGAGCTTGTCCGGCAGTCCGGCAGCTTCGCGCGCCTGAGCCCGCGCGAGCGCAACGATCTGCTCGAGCGTGCCCGCCGCCTGGTGCGCGAGGAGGGTCTGAGCCTTACGGCCGCAGCCCAAAGAATCGCCCGCGAGACCGGCCGGGCCGCCGAGACCGTGCGGCGCACGGTGCACGCCCTGCACCCCGGTCGCGGGCGACTCAAGCCGGAGGAAAAACGCCGCGTCTTCGAGGCATACCGCGCCGGGCACTCCGTGGGCGCGTTGTGCCGTCGCTTCGAACGCTCCCGGGCCAGCATCTACCGCATTATCAACGAGGCCCGCGCCCGCGAACAGCTCGATCCCGCGCCGGCGCAGCGGCAGTTCTTCGTCGGCCCCGAGTTCGCGGAGGCCGATGCGGACGCGCGGGATGCGGACGCGCGCGTCCTCATCGACGAAACGGGCCCCGCCGACGAAGTGGAACTGATCCGCTTCCGCAAGTACAACTACCTTAAATACAAGGCCGACCGGCTCCGGCAGCGCATCAACGTCCGCCGCTACGTGCCGGCGGCCGTGCTGGATGAGATCGAGGCCGCCCTCGAGGCCGCCCGTGCCATCAAGCGCAAGCTCCTGGCCGCCAGGCTCCCGCAGATCATCGAGATCGCCCGCCAGCACGCCGGCTCGCTGGTAGGCCTGCCGGAGTTGATTGCCGAAGGCGCCGTGCACGTGTCCGAGGCCATCGATGCCTTCGACTACCGCCGTGAGTCGCGTTTCGCCCCCTATGCAGGTTGGACGCTGCGCCGCCGCTTCGCCCGAACCGTGCCGAGCGAGAACTACGGGCCCGAGCCGCCCGCCGGTGCTCCGGAAGACACCGGTCAGGCCGAGGAAACGACCGCCATGCTAACCCTGCGTGAGGGTCTCGGCCGGGCGCTCGAAGGTCTGAGCGAAGACGAGGGGCAGGTCGTGCGCGATCACTTCGCCCTCGGGGAAGACGGCGAGGCCTGACGCAATGAAGCGGGCCGGCCGCTATGCAAGCCCGTAGCGGCGCGGCAGCCCATTTCGCCGAACTCGCCAAAGCGCCAAACCCGTTATGGCGACCGAGCGCCGCCGCGAAGGCTGAATGCCCTGCCCGCACCTCCGCCAGTCTTGCGCGGGCAATTGCAACGCTTGCGCAAATAATCGTTGACCTCCCGCTCCTGGCCTGATAGACTCCACATGCTGTTTGCCCCATTTCGGCAGGGGGCGGCAGCGTGCTGAGGGTCTTCGTCGCCCGTCCGCCAATCCCGGAGCGGCCCGGACTGCGGCGTGGAAGCCTGTTAATGCATTTTCCGGGAAGAGTCAAACTGGGAGGACGTGGCAATGCGTAAGATTGGGAAGGTTCTGGCTGTCTGTCTCGTTTTGGTGATGGCGGTGGGGTGTGCGTTTCCTTATACCGCCCCAGTCGTGCCGCCGGTAGGGAGTTTCTTCTCGCAAATCAGCGCGCCCATTAGCACGGATTTCAACGAGGCTACTGCCGTTGCGACAAAACATGGATCCGCCAGTTCTTCGAGCGTGCTGTGGCTGGTGGCCTTCGGCGACTGTAGTATCGACGCCGCAGCCGAGGAGGGCGAGCTTTCCAAGATCCACTATGCCGACTATACGTACCTTAACGTGCTCGGCTTCTACCAGAACTTCACCGTAACGGTGCACGGCGAGTAGCCCCTGCGTGGTCGGAAGCACGCCAATACGGAGGCCGAACATGAACGCAAAATGGCTTTTGTTGCTGCCCGTGCTCCTGCTGCCGGGCTGCATGGGAGGGTCGAGGTGGCAGGGCGCCGTGGTGCCGCCCGCCGGTGCCCTTATAACGATCTACAAGGCCCCGATAACCACTGACTTCAGCAACACCCCAGTGGCAAAGCGGAAAGGGACGGCCAGTACTCAGTACTTCTTTGACTTCCTTTTCACTGGGAGCAGCTACGCGTGGGATGACGCCGCCATACAGAAGGCCGCTGAGGATGGCGAACTCACCAAGGTCTACTATGCCGACTACGAGGCCCTCTCGATACTCGGCATCTACGCCAAGTTCACCGTGACCGCCTACGGGGAATGACGCGATTGCGGGCGCGTCGAACCGGACGCATCGAGCGGCCGTTCTCCTACGGAGCTTCGTCCGATCTGTAGCTTGTTCATGGCTGACTACAAGACATCGTAAGACATGGCCCGCCCGGTGCTTACGCCCTATCTACAGGGCCTGGGGCGGTCGGCTGCGGCCGGTCTTTATGTGTCCGAGCCGGCTCGCTTTTCGTATGTCGCTGTCTCAATCTCCTGACGTTGATATCTTTCCATCTCCTGGCTTCTTCCAGCGGCGCACCCCCATGGGTCGCGCCGCCGTCCTCGCCGGCGACGGAGGCGAGACGCTTCCGCTACCCCGCGTGAGCGGAACTCCTCGACCCGTCATTTCTGCGTTGACAAAGCACTAGAAATCTGGCCGGAAAGTCCTTTTCGTGTATGATAGAATCCGCTTGGGAATTGTGACCCCA
>CAZXDF010000086.1:0-5005 GCA_964639345.1 uncultured candidatus Brocadiaceae bacterium
CTCTATGAGCTCGTCGCGGATCTGCTCGAGCGCCTTCTCTGCGGCCGGCGCATCCCCTTCGCGCAGCAGTAGCTCAACCATCGGCCCCACGAACTCCAGGCGCAGCAGTTCGCCGCCCACTTGCTCGGTGTCCACCACCACCAGGGAGGCGGCCGCCTGGAGGTCTTCGGCGACGCCCGGGCGCAGGCTCTCCACGATCAGCTTCAGGGCTTCCGGCCGCCCGTTCACGCGGTAGAGGGCCTCGGCCGCGAACACCACCTCCGCCCCGCTGCCGGACTCGAAGCTCCTCTCCAGCGCGGCAGTGGCTTCCTCCACGTTCAGCTCGGCCAGTCCCACCGCGGCCGCGCGCACGCACCGCGGGTCCGCATCGGCAAGGGCTGCGCCCAGGCTCTGGGCGCCCCTGCGCTTGCTGACCTTGGCCAGAGCAGCCACCCCCTCGATGGCGGCGCGCCGGATCTCGGGGTCGGCATCCCTAAGCCGGGCTTCCACCATCTGTAGAGACTCGATGGAACTGTTCATGGTCAGCACACGGATGGCGCCGGAGACCGCCCGGACGTCCGAACTCTCTGCCACAATCGGCGCCACGGCCTCGACGCCATCGGCGCCCAATCGGCCCAGGGCGCTGATGGCCTTTTCCCATTCTTCAGCATCAGGGCTGGGCAGATCGTCGATATAGCCCTGCGTCAGGTCGACGCCCTCGCTGCAGCCCACGAGGACCGCCATCAGAACTGCGGTGAGCGCCACGCCCAGCAGGCGTACGGCCAGACTCGGATCGCCGCTCTGAGCGGAAGGACCACGCAACCTGAGCCGCCCGATCTTCTCCTTCGTCATGGCCGGATCGTTCTCCTCTTCAATCCTCTGTCTCGCTCCCGGCGCAACGAAGCAAGATCGCCGGAGCCGCGGGCACAAGCAACTTCACCAACGTAAAGGCAAGCGCCGCATCCGTCAAGTGCGGCACGCCGGCCGAGCCGCGCCCGCGCGTCGATGCCGTTCACGGCCGGCCGTGGGCTTCGGAATCCACGTGCAGCTCCGTCGTGGCCGTATTGGCCTGCTCAAGGCGTCTGCACATCCTGCGGATGCGCCGGTTGAGCCTGGCCCGCCGATAGCGCACCACGCCGAAAAACGTCAGAAAATAGACGCAGGGCGCGGCGAGAGTGCCGACGATGACGGCGCCGATCAACTCCGTGCCGATCAGGACAAGCCCCCGCTGGCCCAGCTCCGGCAGCCGATAGATTCCCCCCGCGCGGGAGAACACTACCTCGTCCGCCGGAGTGCCGCCGACCACCACACGACCCACCCTGTAGCACAGCACGTAGAGCGGCCACACCGTGACGACATTCGTGAGGTAGACCCCCACCAGTGCCGAGGCGGCATTGACGCGCAGCAGGGCGGCCACGGCCACAACGATGGCCATCTGCACCCCGAACGTGGGCGTGAGGGACACGAAGATGCCCAGCGCAAGCCCGCCGGCCACTTTGCGGGGCGAACTCCGCAACGTGACGAGCCTGTACCAGACTGCGTAGAGCTTTTGGTAGAGTTTCCGAAGCACCCGCACTCACCTACTGTAGCAGACCAGGGGAGGCATGCCGAGCCGCCGGTATTCTAAGGGCACTCGAGTGTCCCCGCAACAGGAGAGGCGCGGATACAGCTCCCCCCGCCCACCCCCCTCGTTCGGCGTACCGGGCTGTGATCACCAGGGTGCCGACTGCTCCCGCGGCCCCGGTCTCGGCCCGCGCCGGGTCAAGCCCCGCGCTGCACTGCCTGTCCGCGCCAGCGCCGCTGCTCGGCCGCGTGCTCCTCCGGGGGGCCGAACGTGTGCTGGAAGTTGACGCCCGCGGCGGCGGCAAGGAGCACGACAAGCGGCGCGGGCCAGCCGTTCCTGACGATCCAGTCCAGGCCGGCAAGCAACGTTCCCGCCCCCGTCAGATGGACGGCCATGGCCAGAGCGCCGACCAGACAGATCGAACCCAGCAGGCTGGTCGAACAGATGACTATGAACCTGAGCCGCCACATGGATGCGAAGCCCAGGACCAAGCCCGCCAGCACCGCCCCGATGGCCAGCAACGAGCCGATAGCGCCCAACGGAAACAAGAAGACGCTGATGACAAGGAACGGCGCCGCCGCCACCAGCATCTGCCCGACGGGTCGCGCCCGGGCGCCAATCAGGGCGGCGCCACCTCCGCCAAGGACAGCCCCGACCGCCAGCGCTCCCCAGAGTTGGCCGGACCCAGAGCCGGCGCCGGCGACACGCGCCAACTCCACGGCCAGGAATGCGCCCGTCGCGCCCCCGATCAGCGCAGAAAAGGGCACAAACAGCGCCCTGAGCAGGGCCCAGCCGAACCCCAGCAGTAGCAGTGCCGCTCCCAGCAGGATCACTGCTCCCGCCCAGCCGAGGGTCGCGTTCCCGGTGAAACCCGTCAGGATCGCGTCGGCCCTTCCGGCCAGGGCGGCGATGCCCTTGGCAGCGCGCTCTGCCACTCCGTCTTCTTCCGGAGGCTTCCGTTTCGTTCCGCCCGGATCTTCCCGCCCCGACTCGCCCCCAACGGCCTTCTGGAATCCGGCGCCAGAGGATTCCTTGCCCTGGCGGGGTGCGGCTGCGGCTGACGCTGCGCACAGCAAAACCAGCAGGCCTGCGCTCAGGACCGCGATGCCCAGTTTGACCACTCCAGTACCCTCCTCCGTCAAACGGACGCCGCCGGAAGCTCCCCTGGCAGGGCCCGCCCTCGGCCCTAGCCCGCAGCATCTTCCTCGGCCGACTCCCGGCGCTTGGTGGCGATCAGTTCGTTCAGGGCGAGGGCGAGGTAATCGACCTCAACGGCCAGTTCCTCAGGCACGCGCTCCCGATAGGTCTGGCGGGCCTGCTCGATGGGGTCCTTGAGCAGCTCGAAGAAGTTCCCGTAGACCACGCCCTCCCGCACCATCTCCGGGTAGTACGCGTCCAGGTCCGAGGCCATCACGCGTGCGATCCTCCAGGCTTGCTGGTGGGCGGCGTCTTCGGCGTACTCGGCAGGGACGGCGAACTCCTGCGTCTCCAATTCCGGCAGGCTTGCGCTGGGCGCGGACGGAGCGGGGGCCGCGCCGGCCACGGTGCGATAGACCCGGTCCACCCTCCGGTTGATGCTCTCGATGAACTGCGTCAGTTGCTTGGCCTGGAGGTTGATGACCGACACGAGTTCGGTGTTGGCTTCTTGTATGGAATGCAGCACCTTCTCCAACTGGGCCAGCCGCTCGTCCAGGGCCCGCACGGCAGCCTCCATCCCCTCGCTGCCGTCGACGTATTCCACGGTCAGAACGGTCGATGGTACCTGTGCCACTTCGCCCCTCCTTATCGGCTTTGGGGAGCCTTCTGCGCCCGCCGCGGCCGAGCCAAAGATCTTCTGAGCGAAACCGGTGCGGTGGCCGCCTACGGCCTTTGAACCGGCTTGTTCGCTGCCGGATGCCATGTGGTGCATACTCCGCTCTGAAGCCGGCCCGGACGCCACGACAGTAGCGTCCTCGCCGCGCAGAAACCCCTTACACTGGCAGGGTACCCAATTCCGGCCCGCCTTTGCAAGGGATCATCCCGCGGCCCGGCGCTCTCGGCCCTTACTCGGGCCTTACCAAGGCCCGAACGCGCCACACGGTCAGGGCCAGCAGCACGACGGAACCACCCACAAGGAACCCGAGGTTGGGCTGCCACAATGCAAAGGGTCCGAGTTCCTCCTGGAGGGCTACTTCGCCCAGGACCGTGACAATGGGGTTTATGACGAAAAGGGCCCGTAGCACCGGCTCCGAGAACAGCGTCACGCCCGAGATCTCCTCGTAACCCAGCAGCCCCATCAGGCCCGCCACGCAGATCAGCACGACGACCGCGTAAGTGGCGCCGATGCTGAAGGAGGCCCGCCGGCTCACGGAACTGAAGAAAATCCCCGCCGCGCTTATGAAAAACAGCATCCCCAGCATGGTCACCGCGCTGCGCGCGATGGCCAACTTCACCTCGACCTGCGGCTCGATGGCCGTCAGAACCAGGTACGGCGGCAGCGTGGCCACCATTAGTATGACCAGGGGCAGCAGGACGGCCTGGAACTTGCCGCTCACGATCCTGAAGCTTGACAGGCGCGTGAGCCGCAGCAGGTCGAAGCGATTGCCCTCGATCTCGGCCGAGATAAGAGTCGCGCTCAACGTCGGCACCAGGAACAGGAAGACCACCGTCTGGAGGCCGACGGTCAGGATGGCGATGGACCTGGTGGTGAAGAACTGGAAGCTGAAGGCGGCCGCCAGGGTCAGAAGGAGCGAGGCGGTGACGCACAGGTATGTCGCGCGCACCAGGTGCTGGAGCCGCCCGAACATCATCGTGCGTAACTCCTTGATTAGCACAGGGTTGGAGAGCGGGCCGATCATCCGCCGGCGCTTGCGCGGGTCAATCAGGCGGAATGGGAAACGCTGGAAGAACTTGAATATCCCCTCGCGCCGCCGCTCCTCCTCGGAATGGCTCCTGGGGGCAGGGCATTTGCGCAGCTTGAACATGAGCGCTCCTGCGAATGCCCCGGAGACCAGCACGGCCAGGGCTGAGAATATCATGTGGGCGGGGAAAGCCGTGAGGTTCCAGCCGCATCGCCGCAGCAGGTCCGGCTCGATGATCGAGACCATGGCGGCAAACGGGCTGACAGAGCCCAGAACGTGCCATACCTCCCGCCACGGGGAGCCTGCCGTGTTCAACAGCAGCGAGGCCGGCAGCACCACCACACCGCTGAGCACCACGATGAGCGCGTAGGTCACCATTACGGCCGTGTAGGTCTTGCGGCACAGGGCGCTGACCAGCAGCCCCATCATGCCGAAGCTCAACCCGGTCAGCAGCATGACGACGTAGAGCCAGATAACAGCCGTCGCCCCCACGCCGCCGAGCACCAGGCAGGTGCTCATTACCGGCACGCCGCTGAGGATCACGAGAATCAGGAACATGAGCGAGCCGACGATCTTGCCCCAGACTATCTGCATCGGGGAAAGCAGGCTGGCGTAGAGGCTG
>CAZXDF010000087.1:0-7088 GCA_964639345.1 uncultured candidatus Brocadiaceae bacterium
CCGTGGAAACGAGATGTGGCGCCACTGCGAGGAGGGCCGCCGCCGTCCCGATTGCGAGCCCGAACAAGAGAAGCAACCCGTTCTCCATCAGCACCATGGCCAGGAGGCTCGTGCGGCGGAATCCGAGCGCCAGCATCATGCCGAACTCGCTTCGCCTCTCCATCACGCCCCGCAGCAGCACGGTGACCACCCCGAATGTGCCAAGCAGCAGGCCCAGCCCGCCGAGGGTCTGGAACGACGCCAGGTAGGTGTTCTGCACCCCCGCAAAGCGCGCAAGCGCGTCGGCGGTCCGCGTCACGTCGAACCCCATGCGGCCCAGGTCCTGGCGTAGCGCGTTCGCCACGGCTGCCTCCGTCCCGGCCGGGGTCTCCACCAGGAAGTAGCGGTAGCCCCCGTCGGCGCCGAAGTGACGCACGAACTCCTGCTCGGAGATCAGAACCTCCCCGGCGAAAATGCTGTCCTTCAGCAGCCCGACGAGCAGCAGGCGTACTCTCTGGCCCCGGTTTCCCAGAAGTTCGATGGAATCTCCCAGCCCCTTGTGGAGTACCCACTGGGCGCTCGTGGCGTCGGCGAACGCCGGTATCACCAGCACCTCCTGTTTCTCAGCAGGGCCTGACTGAGGCTGCGCCCGTTCGAGAAGCTTCCACGGGTTCTCAGTCGCCGCAGCTTCGTCCGCCAGAAGGGCGCTGAACGTGCAGGCGTTGCGCTCGATCAGCTCGCGGGGCGCTCCCAGGAGCCGCGGCGTCCCGGGGCGCTGGAGGTTGAGGCAACTGATGTCGTCCCCGGTCCTCATGCGGAGCGAGACGATGTTCGTTCCCGAAAGCGTCCCCGAGGTTTCCGGTGGGAATCCGAGCTTCGCGCGGCCGTCCCCCGTGTTCAGGTCCAGGTAGAGCGGGATGTCGGACCGCGCCATGAGATTGAATCCCCCCGCGCCGGAGGTGCGCTGCCGGGTGTCGAGGAGCGAGAGGTCCTTTCGATTTGCCGCGACGGCCACGATGATGAAACTGGCGCAGGCGATGAGTCCCACGGTCAGCAGGCTGCGAACCCAGTTACGCCGCGCGCCCCGCCAGGCGAGCCGCGCAAGCGAAAGGCGGCCGGAGCGCGCAAACGCCGCCCGCTTCTGAAAGCCCGCGCAGAGCCACGCCAGGGCCCCGAAAAGCAGCAGCGCCCCGCCCGTGAAGAACGCCGCCCTGGCCGATACGGCGCCGAACCCGCCCGATACAACCACCAATAGGGCGCCTGCAAGGGCGACGATGCCCGCCCAGGCGGCGCGCCGAGCGCGCCGCCCGCGTCCCGCGCGGGGCTGAGCCGCTAGCGAACGCCACCCGGCGAGCAGCGTCGTCGCGCGCGCCCGCCGCAGCAGGCCAACGGCCCACCAGATCGCAACGGCAGCGATCACGAATCCGGCTGCGCTACCTGCCAGTATGCTCGCCCAGCCGACTTGCAGCGAAAAGGTGAACTCGCCCGCGGCCCCGCGCCACCACGTGCGCAGGGCGCGGATGATGAGCCACGCATACCCGACGCCGAGCGGCGCGCCGATCAACACGCCCGCCAGCGCAAGCAGAAGGCCTTCGCCCATCAGAATGCGGGTGACCGAGGCCTGCGTGAATCCGGTCGCAAGAAGGATCCCCGTCTGTTTCGCGCGTCTCTCCACGGTGAGCCGGAGCAGAAGCCCGACCAGGCCGGCCGCAGCGGCAACCAGGAAGGCGCTCATCGACAGGAACAACACCCCGAAGTCGGTCGAGCCACCCGCAGCGTCCAGCGCCTGTTGCCTCAGTGGCAGGAACGCGAGGCCGAACCGGCCGGGCGAAAGATTGCGCAGGAATGCCCCGGCAAAACCCGCCGCCGCCTCGTCCAGACCGCCGGGTTCGGGCGGCGCCACGCGCACGGAGGTCACCGAGCCGACGGCGGGGGTCTCCTGCGACTGCCAGAGGCTGCGAGCCGTATCCAGCGAGACGAACGCCTTGGGGGCGGTGCGGTATTGATTCCAGTAGTCCTCATCCTTGTCTCGTATGCGGGCCATGTCGATCGGAAACGGCGGGTCCCAGTCCTGTATCCTCTCCGCGTTGCTGATCCCCTCGAAAGCGGGCACCAGTCCCCGGTCCACGCCGCTTCCCTGCATCGCGGTGACCCCACGAAGCGTGAACCTTCGGGTCTGCGTGTCGAGCCCGCCGCGCGCCGACGCGGCGTAATAGACCATCTCGATGGTATCACCGACCCGGGCTCCCAGGTCCGCCGCCGCCCAGGCGTTGAGCAGGATGTCGTCGGAGGCGAGCGCGGGCGCCGCATCCCCGTCGACCAGGGGGAGGGGCCCGAATGGCGCATCCTTGCCCGCTTCAAGGCCCGCCACGACGGAATACGGCACCGCGCGCCGGGCAAGGCCGGGGCCGACAAGCTCCAGCGAATTGGCCAGGTAGACCGAGGTGAGGGCGGCGCGGAAGCCGCTTTCTTCTGCTGTGCGCCGGATGATTTCCACCGCCGGCTCCGGCAAGACGAGTTCGGAGCTCTCAGCCGACAGGTATCCCAGCGTGGCGTGCGGCACCAGGCGCAGCCCGTAATCCTCCAGCGTGGCCGCAGCGCCAAGGGCCTGGTTGATGGCGTGTGCGCCATCGGGTCCCGGCGCTTCTCGCGGGCCGGAAGCGGCGAGTATCGTGTTGGCCTGTCCTTCGCGGCCCAGTTGGCGCTGGAGCCAGCCGAGCGAGACGTAGAGGTTGCGGGGCCGCGGTTCGTCGCTGCGGAGGCTGAACTTGCCGAGCCCCTTCGCCTGAACGATGCCGGTCACGATCAGCTGCATCGAACGGGCCGTATGCCGAGGGCTGCGCCGGCCGAACAGGGTGTCGGCGGGGGCAGCGCCCCGGCGCGGTGCGGTAAGCAGTATGGCGTCCCCGAGTGCCGCGCCGATGTCGTCGGCGAGGTTCGGATTCAGGATCACGCGCCGACCGTCCGGCAGTTCTTGCGGCAAGTCGTCGCCGAGACGCCAGAAATCTTCCCGCACCCCCAGCACGTTGACCCTGGGAACGGTGACGCCGGAAGCATCTTCCCGGGCACCCGCGTGCCGGGCGGAAGCCTTCAGAATGATCGCTGGCACCATCAGATCGAACGAGCCGGCCGGCTCCAGGCGGCCCGACAGATCAGCGGCCAGCGACTCGCGGAAGAATGCGTCCGAGACGAGCGCGTGATCGAGGCGGCCCAGGCGCTCCAAGGCCAGCTTGCGCAGGCTCCCCTCGACCGAATTGCCCACCAGGATCGACCCGGCCAGGACCGCCACGGCGACGGCCACTCCCAGCGCTACGGCGAGGTTGGACCGCCAGTAGTATCCGAGGCTCCGCCGAACGATCGTCCACCGAGTCATGTGCTCGTCTCATGCCCTTTTGAGCCTGCACGCCTGCGCCTGCGCGCGCCAGTCACGCGGAAGGCGACTCAAGACCGGCAGGACTTGCGCAGAACCCCGTCCCGCAGCTCCATCCGGCGCGAGAACCGCTCTGCAAGCGTCAGGTTATGCGTTACGACGATCAGCATCATGCCCTTCTCTTCGGCCAGTTCCGCAAAGAGGGACCCCATGCGATGGCCGGTTTCTTGATCGAGATTGCCCGTCGGCTCGTCGCACAGCAACAGGGCCGGACCGTTGACCACTGCGCGCGCTATGGCCACCCGTTGGCGCTCGCCCCCGGAGAGCTGCGCCGGCAGGGAATGCATGCGCTCCGCCAGCCCCACCCGGTCCAGCAATTCCTCTCCGACAGCCGCGCCGTCTTCGCGCGGATGCGTGGCCAGCGTGGGCAAGAGGACGTTTTCCAGTGCCGTGCACTGCGGAAGCAGGTGGTGGTCCTGAAACACGAAACCCACCTCGCGGCTGCGAAAGGCCGCAAGCTGCCGCGGCGAGAGGCGCGTGACTTCCCGATTGCCGAGCCTTACGGTGCCGGCGGTGGGCGCGTCAAGGGAGCCGATGATGTTGAGCAAGGTGCTCTTGCCCGAGCCGGAGGGTCCGACAACGGCCAGCGTTTCGCCCGCGCGAAGCGTCAGTGATACGTCTTTCAGCACCACCAGCGGCCCGCTCGAGGCCGCGTATTCCTTGCGCACGTGTTCCAGAATCAACTGCATGCGTTCGGTCCCCGCTGCACCGTTGATCGATAGTGCCAGGCTTCCCCCTGCGTCCCGCGGTAGGCGGTGCTCGTGCGTCTCTAAGGCACCCTACCTGGCCTTGACGTCGGATGCCATCAGGACCGTGCCGTGACGGATGTAGAGGCGGCCGCCCACGACGGTCGGATGGGCCCAGTGCTGCTGGGCGCCCTTGGTCACCGTGAAGGAACTGATAAGGCGGAAGTCGGTCGGCGATGCATTGATCAGGCCCACGGTTCCGTTCTCCCCGTAGCCGTAGAACATCCCGTCGGCGTAAGTGCTGGAGCCCTTGCCGACGGCCGCGGCCTCAGCGGCAACCTGGCCGGTTTTCAGGTTCAGGCAGATCCATTTGCCGGGTCTATTCCTGTCGCTGGCGCCGTAGACATGGCCTTTGTGAACGATGACGCCGCCATGCTGGCAGTCGAGCTTGTTTTCTGTCCATTTCTTGGTGATGCTCCTGCCGTCCTCTGAGAGTTCAAGCATCTCGCCTCTCACCCCGCCATACCCGCTGGTAACGTAGATTCGACCGCCCTCGTAGACCGGGCTCACGGCGTGGATGCCGTGGGCCGGACTGCGCCCATGACGCCACAGAATCTTTCCGGTTGCCGCGTCGATCCCGACGAGGGAGCCGGCGGTGAGTGTGACGATGATCCTCAGGCCGCCGCGCTTCACGAGGATAGGCGAGCAGTAGGCCGACTTATCGCTCAGCTCCCCGCACGCCCAGACTGTCTCGCCGGTCTTCTTGTTGAGGGCCACAACCCCGGCCTTTGCCCCGCCCGGCGTGCAGATGACGTTGTCGCCGTCTATGAGGGGGGACTCCGCGATCCCCCAGTTCAGCATCTTGGCCCCGAACCTCTCCCGCGTATCGACGGCCCACTTCCGTTCGCCGGTCTTGGCGTCGAGGCAGACGGCCCGGCCGTAGGCCGTCATGATGTAGGCAAGGCCGTCACTGATCGTCGGAGTAGTGCGGGTGCCCGAGAGGCCGCCGGACCAATCCGGCCCGTATGGCATCCTCCATTTTCGCTTGCCGTCGAGATCGAGGGCGTAGAGGTAGCCCTCTTTGCCTTCCAGTCCCGTCGTGTAGACCGTGCCGCCGACGACCACCGCCGACGCGTAACCGAACCCCAGGTCCTCGATGCTCCACAAGAGCTTGGGACCCTGAGCCGGCCATTTCTTCAGCAGGCCGGTGTCCCCGGATTTGCCGTCGCGCTCCTGCCCCCGAAACTGAGGCCAGTCCGCACACACTGCCCACGAACCTGCCAGCATGAGCAACGCGAGGACGACCCATGCCGATGCGGCGCATCGGCCGGTCGCGCCGATCAACCTGTCTTCGTCTTCGTCCCTGCCTCTCACCATTCTGCTCCAGTTTCATCTCATCATAAGGTTCTCGGGTGCCGCGTACAGGCCCGCGCGGAAGTGACGAAGTATATCTCGACCCTTGTTCACGTGGTCCTTAGCAGAACGAGAACGGCCGCAAGCGGACAGCTTGTCTTCTCGATTTTAGCCGTCGCGCCGCGGCCCTGTCAAACCGGTTGCGGCCGAAGCTCGTGTCCCGCCGGATGCGCCACATCTTCCCGGTGTGTGGAGGGCCTGGTGCCACCACGGCGCTTGACAGGCGGAGCCAACCGAATACAATCCTGCCCGGGCTCGGGTCCCGTGATCTTTGCCTGCCGAGATGGTGAACACCGGGTCCAAGAGGAGAAACCAGACATGGAGACTTACCGTGGCCGATGGCATGGGAAGAAGTACTACTTCGGCTTCCACCATGACATGCACGCCAGGGCGAACGACACCGAGATGGGCATGCGCTGCGGCGAGAAGGACCTGCTCCCCATGCTCAAGCTCGTGAACCCCGACTTCGTTCAGACCGACGGCAAGGGGCACCCGGGCTATACGAGCTGGTTCAGCAAGACGCCGGAAGCGTCCGTGCCGCCCGGGATGAAGAAGGACGCCCTGAAGCAGTGGCGCGCGGCAACGAAGAAGTTGGGCCTGCCGCTGCACTGCCACTACTCCGGCATCTGGGACGCCGCCGCCGGCGCCAGGCACCCGGAGTGGTGCGTCAGGACGCCCCACGCCACGGCCGTGCGCGCCGCGTCCGGCCAGAATGCGGGCGTCCCGACGCATGAGAAGATGTGCCCCCGGTCGCCGTATCTCGAGACGCTAATGATCCCCCAGTTGCTGGAGATGATCGACCGGTATGAGATCGACGGCTTCTGGATCGACGGCGACATCTGGGCCGTCGAGCCCTGCTACTGCAAGCTGTGCCGGCGCGCCTTCACCGAGCGGACGGGCGTCGCAAAGCCGCCGACCGAGCCCGACGATCCGAACTGGCCGGCGTGGTGGAACTTCACGCGCGAGAGCCTCGAAGAGTTCACCACGCGCTATTGCGACGCCGTCCATGCGCACAAACCGGGCGTCATTGTGTGCTGCAACTGGCTTCAAACCCTCAGGCATCCCGGGGCGCCGACGGTGCCAACCGACTGGATTAGCGGTGACAATGCGTGGGTATGGGGGCTGGATGACAGCCGGTGTGAGGCGCGGTTCATCGCCACACGGGGCAAGCCTTGGGACATCATGCTGTGGAGCTTCTACTGCTCGCACGGCATGGGTGACCCGACGTCGCCGTGGGCCACGAAGCCGGTGCAGATGCTCATGCAGGAGGCCGCCGTGATTCAGTCCCTGGGCGGCCAGGTGCAGGTGTATCAGGGCGGCCTTCGCGATGGCCGGCTGACGCCATGGGTGATGAAGCGGCTGGGCGAGGTGCGCCGGTTTGTGAAGAAGCGCCGCACGCTATGCCAGGATACGGAGGCCATTCCGCAGGTGGCTGTCTTGCACTCCGAGCATCATCTGAGAAGCGCCCCCAGCGGGAAGAACCTGATATGGGACGTCGACGTGACGCCGGTGAAGGGGGCCGCGTTCTCACTGCTTGAGAATCATTTCGGCGTGGACATCATGGACGAATGGGCGCTGCT
>CAZXDF010000088.1:0-5394 GCA_964639345.1 uncultured candidatus Brocadiaceae bacterium
CCTGACGCAGCTTCACCACTACCTGCTCTGCACTATGCCGTTTCTTCATCTGAGAATCCTTTCCGGACTATTGCCGTATGGATCCTCTCACAACTCCTGGATCAATTCTCGGGGAAGGGGTTAACCCCCTCTTTGACGCACAACGCGACGGTTTGCCCGCGTAAGGCACTGTTGCAGCACCCGCCCCGCCGGCTGCGACGGAGTCGAGTATCGCGTCCCGTTTGATCGAGCCCCGCCGCCGCGTTATCGTGGGCAGAAAGGTCTGGAGGCCTGCTGATGGCGGGCCCGCCATTCGATTCCCTTCTGAGACCGGGAGCCAAGGATCATGGGGAGCGGCTGTGGAATATTCTCTTTGGAAGGCAAGGTGATCGTTGTCACCGGCGGAACCAGGCGATACGGCTACCATTTCTGTGATGGACTGGCCGAGGCCGGGGCGCAGGTGGTGCTCACCTCGCGGGACAGGAAGAGGGCTGAGGAGACAGCCGGGAAGTTCAAGAGCAGGGGGCTCGATGTCTGCGGCTACAGCCTCGAGCTGGCAGAGGACGGCTCGATCGAAGAGTTCGTCACGGCCGTCGTGCGGGAGCACAAGGGAATAGATGTCCTGGTCAACAGCGCCCGCCGCATTCCCCAGATGGGTCCCGCCGATATCAATCGGGATGAGTTGGACAAGCTCTTCACCATCAACTGCGTCGGCACGATACTGCTGACGCGCCTGGTCGTCGAAGGTATGAAGAAAGCCGGCGGGGGGAACATCATCAACATCGGCTCCATCTACGGCATGGTGGGCCAGGATCTGAGCATTTACGAAGAGCCGGAGGCGAGCACCTCCTGGGACTACCCCATGCAGAAGGGCGGCATGATCGCCTACACGAAACAGCTGGCCACCACGCTCGCGCGCCATAACATCCGGGCCAACTGTCTGAGCCTTGGAGGGCTCGGCGAAGGCGTTCCCGGCGGCCGTTTCCTTGAGAGCTACTGCAAGCGGACGCCGCTGGGTCGGATGGCTGTAGGTGAAGACGTGAAAGGCCCGATCGTCTTCCTCGCCTCGGATGCGTCCGCCTACATGACCGGGGCGAACATGGTCCTCGACGGGGGCTGGACGGCATGGTGACCCGCCCGATCCGGCTTGCGCGGTTCTGTGATAACCTGTTCCGGCAAAAAACGGCGGGGCCGGCCCCGCGCGCTTGCAGGCCCGACCCCGCACGATCAGCCGACCGTGTGCCCTTTCGCTACTCCTCCTTGATGGCCTCCGCCGGGCACTCACCGATGCACGTGCCGCATTCGGTGCAATCGTCCTGATTGATCACGGCCTTTTCGTCGACCATCGATATGGCTTCCAAGGGACATGCCTCGATGCATGTCTCACAGCCGGTGCACTCCTCCTTGACCACATTTACCATCGCAAAACCTCCGTCTGTAATGAAGAACAGTTGTAACGAGAAAACCCCGAGGCGTTCCGACCCACAGGGCCCACGCAAAAGACACTAGCTAACCTCGCGGATTAGGCGCGGCTATTTGTCTTCGCTTGCATCCCGCCTGCTATGTGCTCGATCACGTTTCGTACCCGTTGACTACGACTTCGATGCCCCCCGAGGACAAGTCGTAGAGTAGGCCGTGAACAACCAAATGGTCTGGAACGAACGGACAGCTTTTGACTGTTTCGACCTCTTTCTTGACCGCCTCCCGTGGGTCTTGAAACGCACGAAGCCAACGCACCAGTTCTTCAGAGAAAGGCTCTCCTATCTGAGCCTTGACTTTCAGCCATCTTTCCGGACTCAAATTTGTTTTCATATTCTCGATGAGCACATCGATCTTCGAATACGCGACGCTGCAACCGCAATCAGTGTGCATGATAATGGCGACTTCTTTGAAACCGGCCAGATGAATGCCTACAACCAGGGATCGCTTGTCCGCCATGCCTCCTAGTGTTCTGATAACTTTGATTTGAGACTGGCTCTCTCTGTTGGCCTTAAAAGGCGGGACCCCCACTGCGGCAAGATTTACGCGGGGATCCATGCAGGTCACCACCGCGTACGGGCAAGGCTCTCCCGCTGTGGGCAGGCGTTCAATATCAACTCTTCCACGAAATGTTTCGTTTGCCTCGACAATCTCATCTAACCATCTCTTTTCATGTCCGCCCATTGTAGTTGTACGTCGCCTAACTATCGGTTATCCGGTTTCCGCATAACACCGCTGAGTGGGGCGTTCCGATGCCGCCGATATCCCTGTGGACCACGAGCTTGAAGCTAATGCTCGAAGAAGTCCTCCCACCGGGTCCCTGCGAAGTGCTGTCCCAGTTCCCCGTAGTTCCTGATCATGCCCAGCTACTCCGCCGCCTGCGATGCGGCCTGTCCGGTCTCGACGGCCTCGGGGGCCGGGCCCTCTACCACGAAGCAGTTCATAGGGCAGACCTCGGCCGCGACCGAGAAGTCGCCGCCGCCCTTCTCGTGGTCCAGCACCGGCAGGCCCTTCTCGATAGCGATGGCGCCGTTGGGGTCCTTCTTGGCGCACAGCCCGCAGGTTATGCAGCCCACGCTGCAGATCGACTTGACGGCCTTGCCGCTCTCGCGCGAGGAACAGCCCCGGTACATCGTGTAAACCTCATCGAGCGGGCTGATCAGGTCGCGCGGGCACGCATCAATGCAGATGCCGCAGGCCGTGCATCTGTCGGCGTCGACAACCGGGAGGAGCTCCTCATTCATCGTAATGGCGCCGAATGGACAGGCCCTGGCGCAACTGCCGAAGCCCAGGCAGCCGTAGATGCACGCCTTCGGCCCGCCGCCGGTCAGGTGCGCCGCGCTGCAGTCGGCTTCGCCGTAGTAGTCGGCCCTCTGCGCGCAGCGGCTCACCCCGCCCTGGCAGTGGACGATGTGCCGCAGCTTCGCCGCCTGCACGGCCTCCACACCCATGATGACGGCCAGGGCATCGGCCGTTTCCTGCGCGCCGGGCCGGCACAGGTTGATTTCCTCGCCCGCGGTGACGGCCTTGGCGTAGTCGCGGCAGCTCCTGTATCCGCAGGCGCCGCAGTTGATGTTCGGCAGGGCGTCCAGGACCTCCTCGACGAGTGCGCCCGCGCCCCTGGAGAGCACCTTGGAGGCCACCGCGAGGCTTGCCCCGAAGAGCACCCCGAGCAGGACCATCGCACCCGTTGCTATGAACACAAGCTCATGTGACAAGGTTTTTCACCGGTATGGACTGAGCATTTCCGTGAGGCGGCCGGGAAACACGGTTCGAGAGCCGTCTTCCCGGGGGGCCTGAAACGATCTCGCTCCCCTTCGATTATCGGATAGGAAGCGCTGGAAAGCAAGGGAAAACGGCATTCGGAAGGCCTGTGCCTTCCGAAAGCCACCGGGGCCGTTAGGCGCGGTGCTTAGGACTGCGGCTGAGATTGGGCCGATCCCCCGTTGAACGTGCGCCCGGCAAGCGCTCACCGCCCTACCGACAGACGGTGGGCGAGCATCTCGTAACCCTCGCCCAGGGCAAGAAGTTTCTCGCTCGTACGCCCGAAACGATATGGCACGCGGTGGTAAGTCAGAACCTCGTCCTGGAGCGTCACGTAGCACGCCCGGTGGTCCATGTCCCGCGGCTGACCCACCGAGCCGATGTTGACGATCATCTTCTTCTCGCCCAGCTCGAACCTCGCGCCTGACTTGCCCGGGGTGATCAACTCCACGTCCTCGGTGATGAGACACGGTATATGGGTGTGACCCACGAAGCAGAAGCGCTCTGTGATGGCCAGTATCTCGAGGAGCTTGCCGCGGTCGTAATGCACATCTGTGGGCAGTATGTATTCGGTCAGTTCCGAGCGCGGCGAAGCATGGACCATCAGGTAGCCGTCGTGGGTATGCCTGAGGGGGAGGTTGACCAGGTATTGCCAGCGCTCCCGCTCGGTATCCGTGGCCTGCTCGCCCACCAGCATCCACTCCTTGGTCCGGTAGATCATGCGCGAGGCTGCGGAATTGAAGCCCACCGGCGAGTGCACCACCGCCCAGTCGTGGTTGCCCATCAGGCAGACGCTGCAGTTCTTGCGGATCAGGTCCACGCAGTCGTTGGGATCGGGCCCGTAGCCCACAATGTCGCCCAGGCACCAGATCTCATCCACTCCCTGCCCGCTGATGGTACGCAGCACGCCCTCAAGGGCCTCTTTGTTGGCGTGGATGTCCGATATGATCGCTCGCATCGCCACATTCTGCTCAGGAAGCGCTAGGAGCCAACAGACTTCATGAGCATAACGGCCCCGGGCGGCGCGGGTCAAGTCCCCGCACGCAGCACCCCCGCCGGTGCCCCGTCGGCCCGCGCCGCCCGCAGGCGGGGGCGGCGGCAGGATTTGCTTTGCTCTGACCTCTCAGATAACATGGTCCATGTCGCCTGCCTGGGCGCGGGTGACATGCAACGGCCCCTTCCACGGAGAGCACGGGCGGATGAGCAGACTCCAAAGATACATCCTCTGGGAAGTCCTCAAGGCGTTCGTGCCCGCCTTCGCCGTGCTCACGCTCATGATGACGCTAGCGTTCTGCGTTCAACTGCTGAACGAAGGCCTGGACGTCGTGCGCCTGCGAGGATTGCCCCAGCACATCATCACCTACGCCGTCCCCATGGTCCTTCCCACGGCTTTTCTGACGGCCGTGATAATGGCCTTCGGCCGGCTGACGGCCGATACTGAGATAACGGCCATCCGCGCGGGCGGCGTGCATCTGGCGCATGTCATCGTCCCGGTACTCGGCTTTGCCGCACTGTTGAGCGTCGTGGCTGCCTACTTCTTGTTTCAGCTGGTGCCGACGGCACGGATGAAAAGAAAAGAGCTCAAGGACGAAGCGATCAGGCAGATCATCCTCGACAATGTCGTCCTGGCCGCCCAACGCCAGTTCTCTTTTCCCAAGTCGTCACTGTACATCCAGTACGACGACTTCCGCGACGGGAAGATGCATGGTATCCTGATTTTGGGAGCCGATCAGGGAATTCCCAAGACTATTATCACGGCACGTACCGGCCAGCTCAAACCCAGCCCGGAAGGCAACGAACTCATCCAGATCGAGCTGGAGGATTGCCTGTTCATGCGGTCGGGATCAGAGAGCGTGCTCGGCCGAGAGCCCACGACGGCGCCCTCAATGATCATGCAGGCGAAGGTCGGCCGCGACAAGACCCAAATCAGCGGCAAGGTCAAGCACCTCTCGCTCGGCAACCTGATCGAGCACGTGCGCGAGCTCAGGAGGACCGTCGCCCAACATCCCCGCGTGTTCGACGACCCCGACGCAGAGGGCAATATGGTGCGCGACCTGCTGCTGGGGCTGGAACTCAGGATCTGTCCGACGCGCGAGCGGCTGGCGCGGTTTATAAAGGAATTGGGAGACCTTGACGAGGACAAGATAAGCGACCGTAGCGTCATCGAGATCA
>CAZXDF010000089.1:0-3080 GCA_964639345.1 uncultured candidatus Brocadiaceae bacterium
GGATCCTCCAGGCAAAAGACGGCTCATTCTGGTTGGCAGGGGCAAAAGACAGGTCCAGTGCAGTCATGAGACCTCCGGCAGAGCCGGAGGCTTGAAAACAGTGAACCGCTCGAAGCGGTTGAAAACCAAGTGCCACCTAAAGGTGGCTACTTATCGAACAGGTTCAGTTGATCCAGCCTGCGATCTGCCTCTTCCTGTTCTTGGATGTATCTGCGAACGGCCTCCTCATCTCTCCCGACCGTCGAGACAAAATAGCCTCTTGCCCAGAAATGCTGACCTGTAAAGTTTCGCTTCCGTTCAGAAAAGGTCCGAGCGATGTAAATGGCACTCTTCCCCTTGATGAACCCCACCACTTCAGATACTGCATATTTGGGAGGAATCGCCACAAGCATATGAACGTGATCAGCTCTCAAGTGACCTTCTAATACCTTGCTCTCCTTACGCAATGCCAGATCCCTGAGCACTTCACCCAGATGCTGCCTCAACTGTGCATATAATGCTTTCCTCCGACCTTTGGGAATCCACACCAGATGATACTTGCAATCCCACTTCGTATGACTTAGACTTTGCAGGCTGGACATCGAGAGTCTTCCTTTCTATGAGCTTTGAGCGGTTCACAGAGGGAAGGCTCTCGAATATTCCCGGAACTGTCAAACTTTTTCTGTCCCCCGGCACAGCCGGGGGCTTACTTTGATAGTTACAAACTGTTACAAATCACTAACAAAGTACCTACAGACATCCGCGACGGGGATGGCGATACTCAATGCAGGACGCCTGACCTCGGTGTGCTAATTCGTGTGGCATTCGGGCACCACGAAGTGGAGCCGAAGATCGGTGCCGGGATAGCAAGCGTCGGTGGTGCTGACGATCTCGCACAGGGCTCGAAGCGCACGAGTGCTGCGCGGATTTGAGAGGCCGTGGAACCGGATGGTGAGGGTCCGGCGGCGCTCATCGGGGATGAGATCGGCGGTGGCCCGGAAGACGGACTGTAGGAACTTGTGGGCCTCGTCTTTGTGTCGTGCGAAGAACGGCTCGATCAGTCGAGCCAGGGACGACTCGGCGCGGTAGGCGATCATCTTGAAGGCATCGGTGAGCAGCTTCCGTTCAGGCTCGAGCCGCACGATCTCGTCGGGGTCGAGGATCTCGTCGAGGGGCACCTTCTTTGGCAGTTCGCTCACGTGCGTCTTGAGCCGGTCGACCTCGCGCTCGTTTTTCAGGATGAGCGCGTCCAGCTCGTCCTCGGAAAGCGTGCGGCCGTCGGCGCGGGCAGTCTCACCCGGTTTGAGCTCACCGCGCCGGATGACAAGGTTGCTGCGCGAGGAGCGAGCAGAACGAAGCTGCTTGTCGAGTTTCGTGCGCTGGGGGTTCGGTGCCAGACGCTTTGGATCGGCAGGCTCGACGGCGTTCGTGCAAAGGTGGTCAAGGGCAAACTCGTGGCGACAGTATCGGAAGAAGTTCTCCTGCCGCCAACGGTTGAACATGCGATAGGCCACCTGGAAGGTGGAGAGATTCTGGCACGTGCTAATGACAGCCGTCTGATGGCCGTCATCGGTCAGGCGCCGCACCTCGCGCACGGAAAGTCCGTTCGAGAGCTTCACGGAGCGTTCGGCCAAACAATAGGTGACCTTCCGGCCGTCGACACGACGGGTTCTCTTGGTGAAGAACCGCTCCTGCCAGCGCGTTTGCTTGCCCTTGCGGTAGGTGAGCAAGTCGAACCTCTGCTCCTTCCAGCGCTTGAAGTATTCGGGACTCCAACCCTCGCGGTCGAAGACGATGGTCACCCGCCGCCGGGGTCCGACGAGGCGGCGCACCTCTGGCAGCAGGTGCTGGTCCAGCATAGCCAGAAGGCTCTCCGTTGCTTCGGCGGTGACGCACAGCAGCGGATCGAGCCTTTCATCATTGACGTGGAAGTCCTGCGTGCCGGGCATGGGCCGGCCTCGCCTCTGGACGTGGTGTTCGGGCAGCTTGTGCAAACGGCCGTGGTAGGGGCGCACGTGGCCGTCGACGTAAAGCAGGCCGAGTAGGTTGGGCTCCGCACTCGTCCAGCGCTCGGTCAGGCGTTGGTGGAGCAGTCGCGCCAGCTTCCGCTTTCCCATCTCGGCGAGTTTGCCACGCAGCGTCTTCACCTCGGGGGCGCGATCGAGGCCGAGCAAAAGCCCCAACTCGCCCGGCGCACGCCCCGTCAACTGCTCCGGATTCTTGATGCGCAAAAGCGCCATAAAGCAAAGGGTCAGCAGCACCGACCGCAGCCCGAAGAAACCGTTACGGAGGGATCCATACACACTCTGGCCGACATCGATCAACCCTTGCTCCAGAAGAGCGGGCAACGCCAGCAGCACGCCGGCACCTTCCACGGCCTCGGACGCCTTGAAGATCGCTGGTGCCTCACAGAGCTTCCCGGTGCAGGCCAGCGCGCGCTCACTCGTGCGCTTGACGGCCACGCCCTGCTCGCAGGCCTGGTCTTCCGCAGCACGCGTTGCAGGACCGGAGACCTGCTCCCGGTTTCCTTGCGCCCCACGGGGTGCCGTGGCAGCGGCTTCGGCTCGGGACGGGCGCACCAGACGCCGTTGTTTGAACGCGTAATGGAGTGTGCCATCCGTTACACCGATCTCTCGAGCCGTATCGAGGATCGTCCAGCCTTCATCGAGATGGAGTTGCGCCCGAGCGCACACATCGTCCGTCATCTTGGCGGGTTTCTTCGGACCCTTCTTACGACTTCGGAGCGCGGCGGACCCGCCCTCCTCAAAGAGCTTGCGGTTGCGACGGACGGACTCCCGGTTTACGCCCAGCGCCTCCGCCAGGGCCGTATCAGGCGCCAGCTTGAGAGAACTCAACATGCCTGCCATCAACCGCAGACCATCCCCGTCGTCGCGGCGACAGGTGTACATGGGATCGGCGGCCGAGTAAACGACCACACGATCCTCGTCCATCAGGATCGCAAGACGAGGGCTGACGATGCGTGCTGCGGGAGGCACGGCGGCGGGAATAGAAGTCTGGAGTGCCATATCTATTTTTAAGACACTCCGACCCAAAAGTCAAGTAAATACGCCTGTTCTTCCGCCTATGTCAGGAGCCCTGCA
>CAZXDF010000090.1:0-2710 GCA_964639345.1 uncultured candidatus Brocadiaceae bacterium
TGGACTGCGGATAGGCGACCAGGACCACGTCGGGCTCGACCTCGATCATGCGGCCGTTGAAGGAAGTGTGGAAATCTATCATCGTGCCCTCGTCCCAGTTCACGCCTTCGTCGAAGCTGCAATGCAGGCCCAGGCCCGGGCCCCGCGCAACATGGGCCAGGTAACCCGAACGCGTCGCCACCAACACCGGCGCACCGTGGCCTGAGAACGGCGCAAAGGTCGACACCCGCCAGCTCCTGCCGCCGTCGTCCGAATGCGTCTGCCACATGAACGGGGAGCGATGGGGTCGCGACAGGGCGACGATGCGCCCGCTCGGCAGTTGAGCAACCGGCGTCTCGGAACAGTCAGCGCACGGGCTGTCCGGCTCGTCACCGAGGTTGGCAATGGCGTGGTCCATCGGCACGGGTTCGGACCAGGTGAGGCCGTCATCCTTCGACATCGTGCAGTAGCGCTGGAGCACCCCCGTGCCCCACGTGCCCATACCCTCGTCCGGGACCATTTTTCTCAGATGACCGAAGTGGCGCACGAGCGGCGCCATGAGCGTGCCATCGCCCAGACGTCCAAAGCCGAGCAATTCGTTGGTGGTATTCTCCTGGAAGTAGACCCGGTCCCAATCCCCGAGGAGCTTCCCGGCCTGCGGCTCGGACCATGTGAAGCCTTTATCGGTGGAGTCGCGGAGCGTGAACCGTCTCCCCGCGGAGTCGAACTCCACCGCCCGGATTACGCCCGGCTGCAGCATATACCAGGAGGCGTGGGGAATCGCATCCGTTGGCCGCGCATCGGCGTATTGCGACCAACTCCGCCCGGCGTCCCGAGAGTGATAGAAGTGGACGGCGGAGTTCTCGGCGGTGAGACGATGGTTGCTGTACTTGTCCCGGCCGATTACGACCGGCATGATGACTTCGTCTTCCGAGACCTTCAGCAGATGCCACGGGTGCTGGAAGTCGCCGAGGCTAAGGTCGGGCACGGGGTTGATCCATGGCTGGCCGCGGCGGTCTTCTTCCGGCCATTCACCACAGTCCACGGGTCGGCCGTTGATCTTCAGGCACTCCAAGTGCCGGTTGGACCGGCTGCGGATGCTGTAGCGGGAGAACCCGCCGATGCCGACCCGCCCCGCGCCGTAGGTATCATCCGTCACGCATGGGCCTTTGACGCCTGCCACCCACATCTGAATGCGGTTGCCCCGGCGCTCGACCTTGAGGCTGCGCCACTCGTTCCCGTGAAGCGGCACGTTCGGCATCAGCTCCATCTTCAGGTTGCGGATGTGGCCGCTGCCGTCGGCGACCGAGATGGCGGCAAAGAACGCGCGGGAGCGCCAGAGCTGACCCCACGTCGGAATCTGCGCCCAGTAATAGCGCCCGCTGCCCTGCGCGCCGAAGACGAGGCCGAAGTTGCCGCTGTGCTCAAGCTGCTTGAACTCGCACTCCAGGGTCACGTCGCCAAAGCAAAGGTCGGGACGGATCGCCATCGTGTGAGTCCAGTAGTCCAGCGCCGGAGGACGAATCTCGTTCAGGTCGGGCAGGAACTCCCAGCGGTTGGAGCGGGGCAGCGCGTGCAACGTCTCGTCCCGGGGCGTCGCTACGCCGGCGCGCAACACCCAGGCCGTCTGGCCGCTGATCGTCCGGACGACAATGAGGTGCCTGCCGGCCGAGAGTCGCCGACGAAAGCAATGGTCGGTGCTGCCGATGCGGCTGTTGGCGAACCTCGGGGACCAGGGGAAACCTTCGCGGTTGCCCGTCGCCAGCGTATCAAGGACAGACTCCCCGTCGATCCACCACTGCATCCACCAGTCGCAGCCCGTGCCGAAGATGACTTCGGTCTCGCTCTGCACTTCCATCTCGGCCATCGCGTAGGCCTGCTGCCCCGCCTCGTGCCCGCCGAACAGAGCGCTCAGGTCGAGCGTATCGCCAGTCATCTCGGCATCGCGGCCGTCGAACTCCTGGTCGCCCACGGTCAGGGTTTCAGGGATTGCCGAGAGGTCCTGCACCGCGGCATCAACCTGCGGGATCGCTTCCTTGTACCAGAGGTAATTATCTTCCCTCGCCCAGTCGATCTTCGTTGTGTCCGCGCCGGTCGGGCCGAAGACGCGCCAGCGCGTCGGGAATTCGACGGCTGCCTTTGGGTCGGACGGCAAGCGCGTCTCGCCGCCATCCCGGTCCACAAAGTCCCATTTCTCCTCGCCAATCCGCGTCAGACCCACGGTCATTCCTCCTCCTGTAAGCGCTGCATGCACGGACAATCCGCCCGCAAACCCGGTGGATACCCCCCCGCAAACCCGGTGGACATACCCCCGCGTGGGGGCCGGGTTGATGACGTCCGGTTCGGGGACCGTGCCAGCAGTATAGGGGGCTTGGCCGGGAAGTTCCACAACATGGCGAGGCGGACTTGGCGGCCGAGTACCTGTCCCGCCGTCACGGAACAAGGGATAATGAACGGCGCCCCATCGGCGCGGTCGTCTTCACGCCGCGGAGGCTTCGAGGATCTGGCAAACCAGTGAAAGGTGAATGCGATGGCCATGGATCCGAACCGCAGGCGCGTGCTGGTCAACGAGGACGGATGGATCATGGGGCAGGCGGAGCCGCCGCTCACCGCGGACGACCTGCGCCGGAAGATGGTGGCGACCTACGAGGGCACGCCGGTGGACGTGCTGCTGTGGTCGGTGGGCGGCCACGAGGTATACGAATATGAGACCGACGTCGGCGAGCGTTTC
>CAZXDF010000091.1:0-3553 GCA_964639345.1 uncultured candidatus Brocadiaceae bacterium
GGGAAGGGGCCGTCGCCGACGCGGCTGCAATAGGCCTTCACCACCCCCAGCACGCGGTCGATGCGCGAGGGTGGTATGCCCGTGCCGACCGCCGCGCCGCCGGCGGTCACGTTGCTGCTGGTCACGAAGGGGTAGGTGCCGAAGTTCACATCGAGCATCGTGCCCTGCGCGCCTTCGAGCAGGATGGGTTTGCCGTCCCGCAACGCTTCGCTGACGAGCGGGAGCGTGTCGCACACGAATGGCCTCAGCCGCTCCGCGTGCGCGCTGCACTCCGCGTAGAGTTCGTCCACTTTGATGGGTTCTGCGCCGTAGAGTTCCGCAAGCTCGCGGCCCTTGACAGCCGCCAATTCTCCGAGCCTGCGGCGCAGCGTCTGCGGGCGCATCATCTCCACGAGCCGCAGCCCGCGTCGGGCCGCCTTGTCGGCATAGCACGGGCCGATGCCGCGCCCCGTGGTGCCGATCTTGCGGTCCCCCAGGGCGGCGTCCTGGAGCTTGTCAATCATCTTGTGATAGGGCAGCACCACGTGGGCCCGGTCGCTGACGGCGAGGTTCTGCGGGCCGACGCCGATCCCGCGTTCCCGCAGCGCGTCGATCTCCTCCAGCAGGCACTGCGGGTCCACCACCACCCCGTTGCCGATTATGCAGAGCTTTCCAGGCCTCAGGATGCCGCTGGGGATGAGGTGAAGGACGAATTTCTCGTCCCCGACGCGCACCGTGTGGCCGGCGTTGGCGCCCCCTTGGAAGCGTATTATGATGTCGTAGCGGTCCGCGAGGGAGTCGATAATCTGGCCCTTACCCTCGTCTCCCCACTGAAGGCCCAATACGAGCAGGTTCTCTCCCATCATCGAATCTCCCGGAATGTTCCGGCATCACGGAGCATCCCCGTGCTGCAAGTTATTCTTGGCGCAAGGGCGAGCCAGTGTGGGTAGGCGTGAGGTTCCCGCATCACCGTGGAAGAAAAGTCCACCATAGCCGGCGAGACTGCTCCCCTCGATGTCCCTGAATGCAAGTAACCAAGTTCCACTTCCAAAGCGATTGAACCCCTATATTATACGCGATGCCGGTGCCGATGTCAACCGGACTGAAGGACCGGCTCAATGAGCGTAAAGGGTGGCACCTACATGTGTTATGGCTTCGCGTCGGTTCCGGACTTGAGCCACGCCGGCCTGCGTAGGAGCGAGGCGGCCCGCACGGCCCCGGCAATCCTCAACCGGTCCCGCCACGACCAGCAGCCGCGGGCGGTGCAACCGCCTTCGAGCAAAAGACCGCGGGCGACCCGGCCGCAAAGCCGCAGGCACCGCATTCGCGCAAGCGCCGATACCTGCCGGGCAAGGCCCGCATCGCACTGAGCCAGGTGGCGCACCCAGTCCCTTTCCTTCCACACATGCTCGAACCGAACCCGATCCAGGTCAACCAGCCAAAGCCGAACCTCGCCGCCGGGGCGGCCCACCATTATGTTGCTGGGCTTGAGGTCTGGATGGCGGACCTTCTGCTCGGCCAGTGAGCGAAACAGGGCGGCTACGGCGGCGCCGATCAGCTCCCGCTCTTCGGCAGGCGGCAGTGACAGGGTGCGGCCAAGCGTTGCCGGCTGCCGCCGGCCGCTCAGCTCACCGAGGCTTCCCACCGCCGGCAGCGCCTCCGCGATCAGGTAGTCCTCCCCGCGCCGGAACGGCCCCCTCGCCTCCAGCAGGGCCAATGCGCGCGCCGCCGGAATCCCCCGCGCGGCGAGGCCCTGGTGTGCCACCCATGCCGCCTTCGCCCGGCCGACCGGCCGCATAAAGTCCTTAAGACGCTCAGCGAAACCCGTGTGCCGATAGGCCTTCACGCACACTGCCTGCCCCTCCCGGAGCGAGCACAAGGTGATGGCGCTCCGGCGGTCGGCCTTGCGCACCTCTGCGGCGTTTCGGTCCCCATCCAGCGCCTTCTCATGCTGCGAGACGGCCTCCATGGCCTGCTCCGGCGTAAAGTCGCGCCTCCGCCAGATGCGGTAGCCGCCGACGCGCCCGTGCGTGAACTGGCTGCTCAGAAGCAGGCACCTCCGCGTGCGGCTGCGCATCCGGCGCGCGTGGCGCCGTCGCCAGGCCCGCTCGATCCTTCGCACCCATCGGCGCATGACCGCCCTTGAGCATGGATCCTCGCCGGGCCCCTGGCAGTGCGTCAACACTGCCCTGAGCAGCCGCAGGCGATCGGTGGCCGATACGTGGTGCGTGCGGGTGGAATCCGCCAGGAATACCAGCATGTTCACCAGCCCATTCCGCCTCACTGTGGCCCGACGGATGCGGTGCAGGTCCAGCACGAACAGCCGCTGGCCCACGGGTCGGCGGGGGTTGATGAGCACATTGCCCGCGTGGAAGTCCCCGTGCAGGAACCCCGCCCGCACCAGCGCCGCGACCAGGCCCGCGAGCTCCTCTATGAGGCCGTGCTTGTGCTCCGGATCGGCCGCGCGCCACTCCTCGGAGTCCAGGTATTCCCACAGCTTGATCGCGCCCGGGATCTCCTCGGAAACCAGGAACGATTCCTGGTGGAGAGGGCCGCGCCGGCGATGCGCGATGGCCAGGACGCGACAGGTCGGTATGCCCGCCAAGCGGAGGGCCCTCGCCATGCGCCATTCCTGCGCCGCCTGAGTCGGCCGGACGAGGCACAGTAGACGGCGAGCCGCGGACTTGGGCCTGTAGTGCTTGACGTAGACGCACGCTCCCCCGGACGCGGCGGGATGGGCGAGGCGCGCCACGGTGCGCACGGTGCTGCTCTTGACGAGTTCGTCCCGGCCCAACTCCTCGGGCCGGCGGGTGCGATCGACGTCCAGCGCGGGCAGCGCGTCGGCAAAGTCCGCAGTGGCGAGCCACCGCAGCCCGTGCGCTCGAACCTCCACAACCTCATCTCTTGCGCTGTCGCCCATCGGATTCGATGTTATCCGCCGGGCGCGCCGGGTGTCAACGCGCACCCCGAACCCACCCCAGGCCTCAGCGGCGCCGCAGCCTCTGGTGAGACCAAGGCGTCCGCCTTGCGCCTGTGCACCGACTGCCTGCGCGCAAGATTCGTCGCTATCCGGCAGAGCCAAGGCGAGAATCGGCCTGTGACAGCAGACCCCCGGGCGCACGTGAAAGGAGGCGTCGCATGAGTCCCTCCCCATCTCCCCGCCCTGACCTGAGGCAAATCAAGCGTCAGGCCAAAGAACTTCTCAAAGCGCAGAAGGCAGGCGACCGCAGCGTCTGCCCCCAGCTGCGACTCATTCCCCGCCTCTCCGGCATGACGGACGAGGAGATCCTCTCTGCTGAAGTCGGCCTCCAGGAGGCCCAGCACGCGCTCGCAAAGGACTACGGCTTCCGCACATGGGCCGAGCTGAAGCAGCACGTCCAAGTGACGGCCGGGCAGCCAACATCCGGCCGCCGCGCGTCACCAGTGAGCCAATCAAAGCGTGCCCCTCGCGCCGCGAAACCTTGCCACTGCGAAACAGTGTATGCACTCGTGTTTGGCGTGCCAAACCTGATTCGTTCCGGTGCAGGGCATGGCCAGGGCCGCAACTGTCACCTTGGCAAATGACCGGATGTGG
>CAZXDF010000092.1:0-9981 GCA_964639345.1 uncultured candidatus Brocadiaceae bacterium
CTTCTCAGTGCACGTTGGCTCGAGTTTTCGGGGCGGCCGACGCTCGTAGCGCAGACGGTGTTGACTGCCGCCCCTGGGTTAAAGCGTCCAGGGCTGATGATCCCGGGGCTCAAAAATCCGGCTTTCCGGCCGCGCTTCTAGTGCGGCGAGGTGGGGGGAGCGCATCACTGGGGCGCCGAGGCCAGCTCCCTTTCCAGGAGCTTCTCGAGGCCGCTCTTGACCGGAACCATGCCGGCGCACAGGACCTTCCCGTTGATGACCACCATGGGGGTGAGCACCGCGCCGTAGGGCTGCGCCTCGGGCTCATCGCGCCGGATCACGCGCACGCTCACCCGGCCCGCCCTGGCCTCGGCCAGCTCGCGCAGAACGACCTCCGTGGCGCGGCACTTCCGGCATGGCGGCTCGCTGCGAATCATCAGGAACTTCACGCCGGGTCCGTCCGCCGCCATTATCTCTTGCCTTCCTCGAAGAAGCAGGGGCAGTTCTCGTCACAGATGCCGATGTCCTCCGGGGCGGTCACCAGGCGGAGCTGCTCCACGGTTTCGCTGAGCTTCTGCGCCGCCCGCTGCGCCTCTTCCATGGTGTTCTCCGGCCCGGTGGAGATACGAATGGAGCAGTAGGCCGCCATCTCGCTGAGCCCCATCGCCCGCAGCACGCGCGATGGCTCCTGCGTGTGGCTGGCGCAGGCCGAGCCGGTGCCGATGTACAATCCCGTTATGCTCAGCGTGAGGACGACATTCATCGCATCGGCGTAAAGGCAACACAGGTTCACCGTGTTCGGGATGCGCTCGGTGTGGTGGCCGTTGAGCCGCGTGAGCGCCTGCGAGCGCGTGAGATCCTCGAACACCGCCGCCAGTTCCCCGGCATGAGCCATGTTCCGGTCCAGGTCGCGCACCGCCACCTCGGCGGCCTTGCCCAGGGCCACGATGCCGGGCACGTTCTCCGTCCCCGCCCGAACGCCGCCCTCCTGGTGGCCGCCCTGCTGGACCCATTCGACCTGGAGGCCTTCCCGAACATACAGAGCGCCCGTGCCTTTGAGGCCGCCGAACTTGTGCGCCGACAGGGAGTAGAGGTCGCAGCCGAGCTCCTTCACGTCCACGGGGATCCGACCCGCCGCCTGAACGCCGTCCACGTGAAACATGATTCCGCGCTCGTGGGTCAGCTCGGCAATGGCCTTGACGGGCTGGAGCGTGCCGACCTCGTTGTTGGCGTGCATGACTGTGAGGAGGAAGGTGTCCGGCCGGAGGGCGGCCTCGACATCGTCGGGCTCCACGCGACCGGCATGGTCCACGGGGACGACAGTCACCTCGCAGCCATTACCGGCAAGCCAGGCGCAGGTTTCCCGGACGGAAGGGTGCTCCACGGCGCTGGTGACGATGTGCTTGCGCCCCTTGTCCCGCCGGGCGAAGAAGGTGCCCTTGATGGCCAGGTTGTTCGACTCGGTTCCGCCGCTTGTGAATGCCACCTCGCCGGGGGCGCAGCCCAGGAGGCGCGCGGTCTGAACGCGCGCGGTCTGAACCTTCTCGCGCGCCTCGCGCCCCGCCGCGTAAGGAGCCGAGGGGTTGCCGTACCCGTCGGACAGAAACGGCATGACCTCCTCGGCAACCTCCGGATGGACGGGAGAAGTGGCGTTGTGATCCAGGTAGATATGTTCGTTCTCGGCCATCGGGCTACTTCTCTCCAGAGGCCTCAAGTTCCTGCCGAACGGCCGCTTCCAGCTCGGCCTTGGTCCATTCGCCGCCCATCCCGCGCTCAAAGAGCACTTTCGTCGGCTCGCCGTCGGTCTCGAGATCAAAGGCGGACTCGCCGTTGACGGTGACCGCAGCGCACGTCAGGCCCGCGTCGCTTTGCCGTTGCAGGCCCTGCTTGTGGCGCCAGTCCACGATCTCGACCTGGACCCGGCCCTCGAAGGTCTCTAACAGCGACTTGACCGCTGCCAGGGTGTCCTCGTGTCGGCCGGGGTAGAAGGCAACAACCTTCACGGGGGCTTCGTCCGGACCGTCCTTGAAGTCGACGTACTCTGTGTCCGCTACGCCGGAGGCGGGGGAAGGCGTGGGGGCCTTGGCCTCATCGTCCGCATCCGGCGCTTTCGAACACCCGCCAGCCGCAATGACAAGAACTGCCAACGCCGCGGACAGGACCGGTTTGATCCATCCGCCGACAGTGCGTCCGTTCGCTTCAACTGATGTCAACATTCTTTCCTCCTCCTTGCTACTTGACTGGTTCAAGCCCGCTGCGTTTGAGGATGGCCTGGGCCTCAGGCGTCTTCAGAAACCGGGCGAACGCCATGGCCTCGGCCGGGTGCTTAGAACTGTTCAGCACGCTGGCGTTGGCCACCGCGCCGCCAAATGTCTTGTCGTCCAATACCTGAACGGCAACGACTTTCGAGTACGGCGCTTTCTCCGGGTCGATGTTGATCGGGCAACCCAGGTAGGCAAAACCGGCGTCGGCCTTTCCGCCGGCTACCTCCGCGTAGCAGTCCTTGATCGTCGGGAGATAGTCGACCTTGTCTTTCACCTTCTCCCAGAGGCCAAGCTTGGCCAGGGACTCTTTGACGTAGAACCCCACGGAGCTGTGCTCCTGTGGGGTGAGCACGATCCGCTTCACTTCCGGCTTGGCCAGATCCTCCAGATTGGTGACGGTCCCCTTCCGCGACACGTTCGTGCACAGCGCCAATTGAAACCGTCCGATGGGGAGCACGTCCGGCGGGTTGACCCGCCCCGCCTCTACCAGCAGACCAGTCTCGACCGCGCCGATCGAAATGTGCAGGTCCGGGGTCTCGTCGCCTTCCACGATCCTTGCGGTCAGCTTATCCGCACGATCGAACGTGATATGCACCAGCACATCGGAGTTCTGCTCTTCGAACGCGCTCTTGAGCTCGAACAACGGGGGGTTCATGCCGCACGGCACGAAGACGTTCAGGTCGACCGGATTCGGCACGCCGTGCTCGATCAGGAGCTCGCGGCCCTTGTCCGACTCGAGGAAGGCGACGAACTCCTCGGCCAGGGCGCGCCGCCGGGTGTCCTTGAGGATGGCAATAGTGGCATAGGCAGGATCGTAGAGGTCGCGCGGCACGCTTTTCAGGATGCTCACCTTCGAGTATTCAAGCTTCTCAGGGGCGCTCTCGAGCGGGCAGGAACGGTACGCAAAGCTGGCCTGCGCCTTGCCCGCCGCGACCCATGTGTAGGCCGTGATGGGATGGTCTGTCGGCTCTATCTTCCCTTCGGCCTGAAGCTTGTCCCAGAGCCCGAGCTTCTCCAGGGCCTGCTTGGTGTAACGTCCCACGGAATTGTGCGCAGGGTTGGCGAGAGCGATGACCTTCACCTCGGGGTTCAGGAGGTCCTCGAAGTCCGCCACCCCGCCGGCATTCTCGCGCGGCGCGAAAAGCATGAGCTCGTACCGGCCGAAGTGGCTCACATCTTTCTGATCAACCGGACCTGCCTCTACAAGCGCTTCCATCTCCACCACTCCGGGGGAGACTACGATGTCGGGCCGCTCGCCCTTGTCGATGATGCGATTGACGAGGACGTTCGCATTGTCGAATATGGCATCGACCTTGATGCCTGGGTTCTCCTCCTCGAAGGCCCTCTTGGCCTCCGTGAAGGGAAGGATCATCCCGCAAGGAATGAACAGCGTCAGTTCCTTCGCATCCGCATCCACCGTCTGGGGGGCTTGCCGGTCACAGCCCAACCCCGTCAGGATCAAGCCTGCGACCATGGCCAGCAGTATCGCGTGTCTCACCGACCGCCTCCTTCACAAGAGTCCGTATGGCATCCCGAGCACGAAAGCGAACACCGCCACAAGCGCAGCGTAGCACAGGACCCTCTTCAGGCCCACTTCCCTGCGCGCAGTCAGCATCGCCGGCAGGCTCAGGCCGGGCGCGGCCAGGAGCAGGACCATGGCCGCCCCGCCTCCCAGCCCGAATGATTTCACAAGCGCAACATCCGTCAGCATCGGGAAGTACATCAGCGTCCCGCCCGCAGCAGCCAGGGCGCCCGCCACCGGACCGTCCGCGCCCCCGGCACTCCAGCCCAGGAGCGCTGCCACATAGCCGAGAATCAACGCTGCGACCGCCAGCTTCGGCAGCGTCCGAAGCATTTGCGCCGCCGATTCCCGGAGCCACTGCACGCAATGATCCCTCTCCAGCCGCCGCCAGGCGATCAGCCCTATCAGCACGATGACGGGCAGGGCCACAGCAAGTCTGAGCGGCGGCGCCATCGGGACGAATCCCAGCGCGATCAGCAGGAGCATCAGTGTTCCCATGGTCAACGCGGCACCCTTTCCCGGACTGACCGACATGGCGTCAATGGTCGCAGCCGGCTTGGCATCCGGCGAGGGGAAGAACGCCTCCATCGCCAACCCCAGGAGCGCGCCCATTATGGCGGCTGCGGCGACCAGCCACAAGCCCATCCTGAAACCGAGCAGCTTGCACACGTATGCCACTGCCACCACGTTGATCGCCGGGCCTGCATAGAGCAGGCAGAAGGCCGGGCCCGCGCCTGCGCCGCTTCGCCAGATGCTACCGAACAGCGGCATGATGTTGCACGAACAGAGCGATAGAAGCGTGCCGGAACCCAGCGCCGACCCGTAGGCGGCCGGCCGCCCCGCCTGCGGACCGAGGCAGCGAAGGAACCGATGGCTCGGCACGACCACCTTTATCAGGGCGCCCAGAAAGAAGGCCGGGATGAGAGTGGCCAGAATCGCCCAACTCAGCACGCACTCCTTCAATGCCCGCAGGGCTTCGCCCGCCGCGCCGGTCTCGGCGACGGCAGTACTGGAACACGCCGCCAGGAGGAACCCGACCGCTCCTGCTGCAATAAGGCTCCCGGAAACCCTGCGCACTGGCCATCCTCAGCTATCTCTAATGCGGGCTGTGCTGCTCCCCGTCGGTCAAAGGCGGGAGTTCCGGAGCCGAATCACCGTAGACTTCGTCCAACTCGGCAACCAAGGCACGGCGCACATCCGGCGCGTTCATATCCAACGCTTGGAGCCGGAACTTGTCCCTGATACCCGGGCCGAGGTCGAACTCACTCTTGCCGTTGATAAGCACGGTAGCGCATTTGATTCCGTACTCCTCCTTGACCTGCATCCCCGGCTCGCTCCCCAGGTCCGCGATCCTGACGGACACCATGGACGGATGCTTCTCGGCTACCGCGGCGAGATACAGGCCCACTTGGTCCTTGCACGCCACCTCGACAGGAAGGAGGGCGATCACTTTCACCTTGGCCGAAGGTTCGCCTATGAGTTTGTCGCACAGCGGGAGCAGAAGCGACTCTTCCTTCTTGGCGATCGGCTCTTGTCCGGTGGGTCCGTCGGGCCCCCCAGACAAGAGTACCGCGCCGACGACAATCATGGCGACCACGACGAGGACCACCGCGGCGATCCTGTTGAAGCGGGCGGGGGACATCCGCGGGGCGTCCTCGCCCAGCATTTCTTCCGGAGGCGATTCCGAACCCACGATGTCACTGGGCGGGGCCTCGTCGGTCGGCGCTTGTTCTTGGCGGTCTTCAGAACCCACGGCGCCACTCCTTACTGAAAGAAAGGTCAATCCAACACCTGTCGTCGGCTTTTCCGGCCCTTGGTCACACCGTCCGTCGGATCCAGCCCTTTGCGTACGCTCGAAACTTCCCGGCGAAAAGCCGCGAATAACCGCGGGGAAGGGCCGTCACGCCGTACGGCGCCTATGATTGAGTGTCTCAGTTCCCCCAAAAGTTCATTGATGTGCGCGAAGCACGCTGTAGGCGCTTTCGGTGAAACCTGCAGCACAACGCGCCGCCGGGCCAGCTTCGCAACTCGTGAGCATACTGTGGCCGCTGCGGAAACATGCCGAAAGGAGCGGGCTGAACCGCGACCGCAACTTGAGGAATCGGGCAGTGGGAACTGCCCTGCAGACAAACAGTTACAGCAATACACCTTCCATGTCACTTCGCGCCCGGGCCATGGCGCTCCATGCCGAACCGAGATGCGCCCCGCCCCTCAGCACGCTATGTGAGTCCGTAAAGGAGATCCTCGTCGGCCACCAGCGCTTGACTAAACAAATCCACCGGCACGCGTCCCCGGCCTCAGTCCGGCGCTATTTCCGGCCCTTGCCGGCCTTTCCCGCGCTGCCGCGGCTTCCCTTGCCCTTCACGGTTTTCCTCTTGCCACCACCGCACCCGCATTTTCCGCACATGGTCCCATTCCTTTCAAGTCGAGGACGAAAAGGACATGCACCTATTATATTATACACCACTCCGCCCGCCGTGCAAAAAAAGCGGAACCCGGAGCCGGCGAAGGCGTTGACGCCTGGAACTTGGCGGCGAAGCAAGAGGGATTGGGCCACACCCCCCCCGCGTCGAGGCGCGCCCGCGGAATCCTTGGGCAGCTCACTGCGTCTCGGCTGCGACGCTGAAACTGACCGCCCCCTCCGGGCAGACGGCTGCACACAGCAGCCCGTGGCAGAAGTCGTCGTACGCCCTTGAGCCAGCAAACAGGCCCGCTGAGAGTGCCGAATTCGGGCTTCTCAGCCAGCCGAAGAAAGCCCGGATGCGCAAGAAGCCACTTTAGCCACGGGCTGATAGGCGGCACATCCGCACCATAGCTTGTGCGGCCCGATAGCGGGCATTCGGCCCTCCCCTACCCACGCTCTCCAACCCGGCGCTGAAAGCTCCCGAAGTAGTTTGGCCTCCCGGCGGTGCCGCCCTATAATATGGACCTTACTGTCGGGAATGCCCGCCGGCGCCATTCCCTTGTCCAGGGAGTGACCCGCTGGAGGGCGGACCCGTGCGTCTTGAGCAACCGCGTCCCGGTCACGCGGAGAGAACGGAATCCGCGCCCGGACGATGACAATCGAAAGGAGAATCTATGAGGGTTGTCTTTCTCGACGAGTCCACCTTGACGCTTGACGACATCGACTTCTCCCCCCTCAAGGCCCTGGGCGAATACGCCGCCTATGCCAACTCGACGGAGGAGGAGATCATCGAAAGGGCGACGGACGCCGCTGTCGTCATTGCGAACAAGGCGCCGATGACGCGCGGGGTGCTTGAATCGCTCCCGCAGCTCAAGTTGGTCAGCGTGATCGCCACGGGCTACAACAACGTGGACATAGAGGCGGCAAAGGAGATAGGCGTGCGGGTCTGCAACGTGGCGCGCTACGCGTCCGAGACGGTCCCGCAGCACACGTTCGCGCTGATCCTCGCGCTGGCGACGCGGCTGCTCGATTACAGCGCCGACGTTCGCGCGGGCGAGTGGCAGAAGGCGTCCACCTTCACGATTCTGCGCTATCCGACGTTCGAGCTGAGCGGCAAGACCCTGGGCATCATCGGGTGCGGCGCGATCGGGCGCGGAGTGGCGAACATCGCGGAGGCCCTCGGCATGGAGGTGCTCATCTACGATCCCTATGCGGGCTCCGAGAACGTGCCGTCTCAGGCGGAACTCGATCATCTGCTGCGCTCATCGGACGTGGTTACGGTCCACTGCCCCCTGACCGAAGAGACGCGCGGCATGATCGACGCGGAGGCGCTGGCGAAGATGAAGCCTTCGGCGCTGCTGATCAACACGGCCCGGGGCGGGATCGTCGATGAGCAGGCGCTCGCAAAGGCGCTGAACTCGGGGCGGCTGGCGGGCGCCGGTTTCGACGTCCTTACCAAAGAGCCCCCGAAGGACGGGAATGTGCTCCTGGGGGCCAGGAACATCGTCGTGACGCCGCACTCGGCCTGGTCGACCGTCGAGGCCCGCCAGAAGCTCGTCAACGAGACCGCCGAGAATATCACGGCCTTCGTCGACGGAAGCCCGCGAAACGTCATCGCATAGACACGGGATGGGACCATGAAAGCTTTGTGTACGGCCGCACCCGGTGAGTACGGCCTTGTCGAGCGGCCGATGCCGGAGCCGGCTGCCGACGAAGCCCTTGTCAAGGTGGCCAGCGCGGGCCTGTGCCACACGGACGTGATCATCCGCGACGGGCTGGCGGGGCACGTGAGGTATCCCGTCATTCCGGGCCATGAGTTCTCGGCCGTCGTGGAAACGTGCGGGCCGGCGGTGAAGGGATTGGAGCCGGGGGACCGGGTTGCGGTCGAGTCGATCCTCTGGTGCGGCCGGTGCACGCCCTGCCGCAAGGGTGACACCACGGGCTGCGAGAACTACGACGAGTTGGGCTCGAAGCGCGACGGCGGGTTCGCCGAATACTGCACCGTGCCCGCGCGGCACCTGGTGAAGCTGCCCGAGCACGTGACGCTCGAGGAGGCGGCGTTGGCCGAGCCGCTGGCGAACGCGGTGTCTGCGGTGCGCCAGTCGGACGTGAAGCTGGGCGAGCGCGTCGCCATCATCGGCCCGGGCGCGATCGGGCTGATGGCCGTGCGGGCGGCGCGGCTGGCCAACCCATCCACCCTGGTTCTGGTCGGCACGCGTGACGAGCGACTGGCCCTGGGCAAAGCGTTCGGGGCCACGCACACCGTCAACATCAAGCGCGATGGCGCCCTGGAGGAACTCAAGGACATCCTGGGCGGCAGGGGCGCCGACGTGACCATCGAGTGCGCCGGCACGCGGAGCGCTGTGGAGCTGGCGCTGGACATCGTCGGCTGGCGCGGACGGGTCGCCATAGAGGGCGGCACGGCGACGGGAGGACCGGTGGCTCTGTCCCTGCAGATGCTGCAGGAGCGTTCGGCGCGCGTGATGGGCATCTGCGGCTGGTTGACGGCGGATTTCGCCCGGGCTCTGGAACTGCTGTCGAACGGGCTCGTTGACGTCAAGCCGCTCATCACGCATACCTTCTCCCTCGATGAGTGGGAGGCGGCCTTCGACATGATCACCCGTCGCAAGAGCGAGGCGATGAAGGTTGTGTTCGCACCTTGAAGTGGCGCACGTGCCGGTGCAGGTTTAGCCTGCGGTGTCAGGTGGACGGGAGGAACCAAACGCTTCCCGCCTGATCGGTGCAAGGCTTTGACCACGGAAGTCACGGAAACGCACGGACACAAGAAGCCAGCCGGTTCTTGTCGTCTTCCGTGTCATTCCGTGTATTCCGTGGGCAACAAGCCGTTGTGCCGTCTCGCGGTTCAAGGACTTGACCACGGAAGTCACGGAAACGCACAGAAGCAAGACACCAAGAGGTCTTGCCGTCTTCTATGTCATTCGGTGTATTCCGTGGGCAGGAAGCCGTTATATCTCCGTTGACATTCGGAAAGGAGTGGGCCGTGGCGCGTTTCAGAGTAGCGCTTGTGGGCAGCGATGTCGGCGACATCCCGGAGCACCTCCCCAAGAAGCTGGAGGCGACGGGCGTCGAGCTTTCGGTCAGCGATTGTTGGACTAAGGAGGACCTTGTCCGGCACGCCGCCGACGCCGACGTGGTGTGGATCTGCGGCGGGCGACCGATATGCCAGGGCGAGAACCTGAAGGTCCTGGAGAAGTGCGGTGCCATTGTGCGCTCCGGCACGGGGACCGACAACGTGGACTTAAAGACCGCCACCGAGCTGGGCATCCTCGTCGTCAACACGCCCTACGCAATCGCGGACACGGTGGCCGACCACACCATCGCTTTGCTTTTCAGCCTCGTGCGACTGGTCACGCGCCATGATCGGGCGGTGCACCGCGGCGAGTGGGACAGCATGGCCGCTCTGCCGCATCGGCGTTTCCGAAGCGCCACACTGGGACTTGTCGCGTTCGGCAGGATTCCGCGTGACATGGTGCAGAAGCTGTCCGGGTTCCACATGAGTTTCGTCGCCTACGATCCTTACGCACCGGTGGAGGCCATGGCCTCCCTGGGCGTTAGGAGCCTCCCGCTGGACGAGGTGCTCCGGGCCTCCGACTACGTCTCGCTGCACAGCCCGCTGACCGAGAAGACGGAGGGCATGATAGGGGAGCGGGAGCTGCGGCTCATGCAGCCGCACTCGGTGCTTGTCAATACGGCGCGGGGCAAGGTGGTTGACGAGAAGGCGCTGGTCAGGGCGCTCCAGGAGGGGTGGATCGCCGGGGCGGCGCTCGACGTGCTGGAAAGTGAGCCGCCCG
>CAZXDF010000093.1:0-3669 GCA_964639345.1 uncultured candidatus Brocadiaceae bacterium
TGAGGTATATGGGCCGGCCGCCGCGTGTGGTGAGCACCAGGTTGCTGAGCTCCGACGGATCGGCGAACTCGGCGGGCAGACGCACGTTGAACCGGGTGCCCGCGGTATCCAGGCCGCCGGCGGAAAGGTTGAGGTTCTCGCTCGGGATCAGGGCGAGGATCTGCGAGAGGGTCAGCCCGTAGGCCGCCACGCGGTCGGCGTCGATCTCCAGCCGGATCTCGCGCTCCAGCGCTCCGCTCACTTCCGCCTCCAGCACCCCCCCCACCGCCTCGATCTCGTCCGCCAGGTCATCGGCGATGGATTTCATCCGCACCGGTGAGATGCTGCCGCTGATGGTGATGTACATGATGGGGAACTCGGCGATGTTGATCTCTTTGATGAACGGCTCTTCGGCATCATCGGGCAGCTCGGGCTTGGCCAGGTCGACGCGGTCGCGCACGTACTGGAGCGCGTCCTCGATTATGACCTCCGGCTCGAACTCGCATATGATCGTCGAGACGCTCTCGGCGCTGCGCGATGTGATCTCCTTCAGGCCGCTCATGCCCACGAGTTCCTGCTCGATTTTCATCGTCACCGACGTCTCGACGTCCTCGGGCGAGACGCCGTTGTAGATGGTGGTGATCACGATCAAGGGAACCGGCACGTCGGGGGCGGCTTCGCGGGGCAACGTGGCGTAGCTGAAGGCGCCGGCGAAGACGATGAGCACGATGAGCACGCCCACCGTGGTGCGATTCTTGACCGCCGCGTCCGTCAGGATCATTCCTGCGCCCCCCACCCAGCGGCTGGCCGCCCCCCGGCAGCCTTCCCCTCCTCGTCGGCTACGACGTTGACGCGCTGGCCCGGGCCGACGAAACGATGCCCGGCAACGATGAGCCGGTCCCCCTCGGAGAGGCCCGTCGTCACCTCCACCCGCAGGCCCTGAATAAGCCCGATCTCCACGCTGCGACGCTGGGCTTCCTCCCCGTTCACCACGTAGACGGCGTGCCCAGACTCCAGCGGGATCACCGCCGCCAGCGGAATCATAATCACGCCCTTCAGCACCCGACGCGTGAGGCGGGCCTTCACGATCTGGCCGCTGCGCAGCGCGCGGGGATCCTTCGCCACGGTGATCTCCATGCGCGTCGAGTGCGTCTGCTCGTCCGCCAGTTCACTGATGTAGGTGATGGTGCCGAAGACCTTCCTGTGCCCGTCGGCGAAGGCCTCCACCTCGGCCGTGACCAGGCCGGGTGCCAGGGGCACGTGGGTGCCACCGGCGGTTGCACCGGCCCCTGTCCGGAAGAAGCCCACATCACGCTCCGGCACCTGCACGACCACCTTGACGGTGTCAACATCCACCAGCTCGGCCAGGGCAACGGCGTCCTGCACGTACTCCCCTTCCTCCACCCACAGTTTGTCGAGCACGCCGTCAAGCGGGCACAGGATGGTTGCGCGCTCCAGGCGGGCTTCGGCCAGGGCTAGGTCGGCCGCCGCCATTGCCATCGTGGCGGCCGCCCGGTCCCTTTGCTCCGGCGTCACCGCGCCGCGCTCGGTCAGCGCGCGCAGTCGTTCGTATTGCTCGCGCGCGTAAGCCGCATCGGCCGCCGCGCGGTCCCGACCGGCCTGGAGCAGGTCCGTGTTTAGGTAGACGATCGGCTCGCCCCTCTTGACCGCGGCGCCTTCCTCAAAGGCGATGCGCTCTACGCGTCCCGGCACCTCCGAGGACACCTGCACGATGCAGTTCGGTTCCACGACCGCCGGCAGCTCCAGCACGTCGCGCACCTCCCCCTGCGCAACGACCACCTCAACGTCCACATTGACCGGAGGAATAGGAGCCGCCTCCGGCTCCTGAGCCCCCTCCAGCAGCCTCTCGCTGGCGGCCTCAAGCACGCCTGCGATCCGTGCCTTCGCGCCCTCGCTGCGGGCGACGACTACCACAAGCAGAACGCCGACGCCCGCCATGCACGCTACCACTATGACAGCAGATATCACGACCTTCTTACGCATTCTTCACCAAGAGCAGTGGGTTGACGCGGAACACTCCACAAAGAAATCTCCGCACTACGGGCCAGAGCGGCTTCCCGACGCCGCTCCGGGAGCCGGCAGCAACTCAGAACGCCCCGGCACCGGCACGCTAGCGGGCGGCACGGGGTGCCCGCTCTCCCCCGCTGCACTGCGCGGGGCGAGGAGTCCAATCGCGCGCTCCAGGTCCATGCGGGCGATCGTGTGATCGTAGAGCGCCTCGTAGTAGAGGCCCTTGGCCCGGATGAGGGCGGCCCGCGTGTCGACTACCTGGAGGTCGGTCCGCACGCCGGCTTCCTTTCCGATCTCGACCAGCTCCAAGGCCAGCTCGGCGCTCTCCTGGTTCAGGCGCTGCGCTTCGACCAGCTCGTGCGAATCCTCCAGGTCCAGCAATGCCTCCCGCACCTCCAGAAGCATGCGCTGCTGGGCGTCGGTGAGCCGGCTGGCGCTCTGCCGGATCTGCGCCCGTTGCTGGAGCACGCGGCCGTATGTCCTCAGCCCGTCGAAGAGCGGCCAGCTCGCCGTCACGCCGGCCGTCCAACTGTCGCCCCACTTGTCGCTGGCATCGTGCGGGTCCGGCCTGCTCCAGAGCTGCGTGAAAGACGCATCGACGCTCGGCAGCCAGTCGCTCCAGACCACCTTCAGCGCCTCCTTCTGTAGCCGCAGGTCCAGCTCCGCCCCGTAGTAGTCGGGCCGGTTCATGGCGGCGATCTCAACCGCCTCCCCGTAGCTCATCTCCAGCGGCCGGAACTCCAGCGCCTCGACCGGCTCGGCCTTGCTGCTCTGGGACAGGCCCATGACCCGGCAGAGCCGCGCGCGGGCGAGCTTCATGCGGTTGCGCTCCTGGATGACGGCCGTGCGGAAGTTGGCCACCTCCACCCGGGCCCGCAGCCGGTCGAACTCAGTGGCGACGCCCTGCTGGACCTTCGCCTCCACGTCCCCGAGCTGGCGCTCGGCCGACTCAAGGCCCGCCGTCTGCACCGCGAAAAGATCCTTGGCCAGCCGGTAGTCCCAGTAGGTGCGCGCCACCTCGTAGGCCACCGACTCCACCTTCGCCCGCACGCTCTCGTCCGCCATGAAGGAGAACAGCCGCGCCGCCCGCAGGCCCGCCCCGACCAGGCCGCCACGATACAGGGGCTGAGTCACCTCAAGGCTGGCCGAGTAGTTGTTCCTGGCGCCAAAGGTGAAGGCCTCGAACCCTCCCACCTTGTCCAGACGGGTGTAAGCGCCCCGGGCCGTCAGCTTGGGAAGCGCCTCGGAATAGGCCTCGATGACCCGACCCCTTGCCCTCGCCATCTCCTCGATCACCTCCTGGAGGCCGGGGTTGTATGCCTTCACCACGGCCCAGTCGATTGCCTCCGCCAGCGTGAGATCCCCATCCACGCGCGGCAGGCCGTCCTCGTAATCCTGCCCTTTGCGCCCTCGCCCGAAAGCCTCCAGATGGATCATGTCGATCTCGCGGTAGGTCTCCTCTCGCGTCGGCATGCACCCGGCAAACACGCACAGCAATGCCGCCATCGCCGCAGCCGCAGCCGCGCCGCCGTACCTAATCGTTTCCGCGCCAGTTGTCATTTCGCCCGGCCCTCCCTCAAGATGCCGCGCAACACCAACTGCTCGATCTGCTCCGGCGTGTCCTCGTCCAGCCACTGCCGGCCGGCCATAAGGGAATCC
>CAZXDF010000094.1:0-5161 GCA_964639345.1 uncultured candidatus Brocadiaceae bacterium
CCTCGTGGATCGTCCTGTGTACGTTCTTCCTGGCCCTGTTCCTGGGGTTCGCCAAGCGCCGGGCGGAGCTGCACAGCTCCCCGGACAAGGCGACGCCGCAGCGGCCGGTCCTGAGCCGCTACAGCGTCGGCTACCTCGACATGCTGGTCAACAGCGCGGCCACAATGGCCATCATGAGCTACGCCCTGTTCATCGTCGCCACCGAGAAGAACGCCACCCTCGTGGTGACCATCCCCATCGTCTACTACGCGATCATGCACTACAAGCGCCTCGTCATGATCCAGGAACTCGGGGAAGAACCGGAGAGGATACTGCTGAGGGAGGGCCGCATTCCGCTTTGCGTCCTGCTGTGGGTGCTTGTCTACGTGGCGATCGAATACTGGGACCTGAGCCTCTTTCCCTGACTGGCACCCTGCTCCGCCGTGACCTGCTGCCGGTCGGGCGCCTGCTCTCTTGAGTAAGGAGCCTTCGGCAATGATCAGCACGCTCGCCCCGGTCGAGCCTGACTGGGAAGGCATGCTTCGGAACCTCAGGCGCGAGGGCACCCCGGAGCGCGTGTATTACTTCGAGCACGGCATAGCCGACAACGTCCTGGAGGCCCTCGACGCGCGGCTTGACATCTGCCGGGGGCTGGACCGGGGCGACCCGCATTACGACCACCTCAGGCGGCTGGCCGTCCACCGGTTCCTGGGGCACGAGCTTTTCCGCGTCTTCCCGGAGCGCGCACGCATCACGTTCCCGATCAATCAGGCCGGCTGGATCGACGAATCCCTCGGGCTGATCACTTCCTGGGAAGACTTCGAATCCTACGACTGGCTGAGGCCCGAGGACGCCGACCTTTCCGTCCTCGAGTATTACGAAAAGAACCTCCCGGAGGACATGCGTGTCTTTCACGTGCTGGACGTGTGGGAGGTGGTGCGCAGCCTGTTCGGTTTCGAGACGTTCTGCTACAAACTCTACGAGGACCCGGCCCTGGTCGAGGCGGTGGTCGAGAAGGCGGGCTCTTTCGCCGAGAAGATGGCGGATGCGCTCTGCGATTTCGAGTGCTTCGGAGTGCTGAACCTCAGCGACGACCTGGGCTACAAGACGTCCCTGATGATCTCGCCCGAGGACGTGCGGCGGCTCTTCATCCCCTGGCACAAGCGCATCGCGGACCTTGCGCACCGGCACGGCAAGCTCTTCTTCTTCCACTGCTGCGGCAACATGTACGAGCTGATTGATGACTACATCGACTACGTCCGCATAGATGCCAAGCACTCGTTCGAGGAGAACGTGCTGCCGGTCACCGAGGTCAAACGACGCTACGGCGACCGGCTGACGCTGCTGGGCGGCATGGACGTCGATCTCCTGGCGCGCGGCAACGAGCAGGCCATCCGGGCGCGCACGCGCGAGGTCCTGGAGACGTGCGTTCCGGGCGGCGGGTACTTCCTGGGGTCCGGCAACTGGGTCACGGAATACATCCCGGTGGACAGCTACCTCGTGATGCTGGACGAGGCCCGGCGGCTGAGTGCTGACCGGTAAGTGCTGAGCACTGAGTAAGGCCTTTGACAGGATCGACAGGATCTACGGGATGGGCTGAAAGACCGGCCTTTGCCCTGCCTCTTGTCGTTGTCGTATCCGCCGTCATCCTGTCATCCGGTCAACGCCTCGTCTGAGTGCTAACCCCTGACCCCTGCCGTCCGAGCCGGGTTGACACTGCACGGGAGAGGGTTTAGTCTCTCTCCCTTATGCTTCAGGGCCCGTTCGGCGGGCCTTGGCATGCAAGAGAGTTTCCGCGCGCGGGTCCGTGCGCCGTCGGCCGATGAATATGCGGAACAGCTTCCACAACCTGCTGGTGCTTCGGGAATACCTGGGCGCGCTGCTGTTCGTGTTCGGGCTCCTGATCCTCTTCCCCCTCATTCCGCTTGTCATCTACTATCGGGCCGGGGCGCAGGAGGCGGACCCCTTGGTCTTCCTGGCGCCGGCCATCGTTTCGTTCTTCCTGGGGGCCGTGTTGAAATGGCGCCGGCCCTTCCGAACCCTCAGCGGCGCCAGCTCCATGCTGCTGTGCGTGGTGGGATGGCTGGTCCTTTCGGCCGTGGGAGCAGTGCCTTTCTGCGCGGGCCTGAACGTGAGCTATCTCGACGCGTACTTCGAATCCGTCAGCGGATTCACCACCACCGGAATCACCATGCTGACGGGCCTGGACACGATGCCGCGCAGCATCCTGTTCTGGCGCTCGCTCATTCAGTGGCTCGGCGGCCTGGGCATTCTGACGTTCTTCCTGCTCGTGGTCTCCGCCGGCGGCTCGGCCCACATAATGTTCACTGCCGAGAGCCACAAGATATTCTCAAAACGCCCGGCCCCCGGCCTGTTCCACACGCTACGCATCCTCTGGTCGATCTACGCGGCCTTCACATTGCTGATAGCGGCCCTGCTCCTGCTGGCGGGGATGAGCGTCTACGACGCCGTCTCGCATGCGTTCACCTGCCTCTCGACCGGCGGGTATTCCCCGTACGACGCGAGCATTGCGTATTTCGGCGACTCCGGCCGCTACCCCTACTACGTCGCCATCGAATACATCATCATCTTCGGCATGGTGCTCGGCGGGACCAATTTCTTCATCCACTACCGCGTCCTCACGGGCGGCGTCCGGGCCCTGTGGGACAATCTGGAGAGCAAGCTCTGGTGGGGCATACTGGCGGGGGCGACCTTCCTGGTCGCCCTCAGCCACTGCCTCTCGTTCCCTGAGGCGGACCTTGCGGAGACCGTCCGCCATTCGCTCTTTCAAGTCGTCAGTATCGCCACCACGACCGGCTACGCCACCAGGGACATCAGCACGGCATACTTCCCCCCGCTGGCCAAGCAGGTCTTCCTCGTCTTGATGGTCATCGGCGGGTGCGTGGGCTCCACGAGCGGCGGGATCAAGGTGCTGAGGATCGGCGTTCTGCTCAAGATGGTGGGCCGGCAGGTTCAGCGGGTGATACGCGGACGCAGGGCCGTCAACCTGATCCTGGTCGACGGCGACAAGGTCGACGCTGAGGAGATCCGCCGCGTCTCCGCACTGTTCTTCGCATGGCTCGCGCTGCTCGCGGTGGGCGGCGGTATAACGGCACTGCTCTCACCTCACCTCGGGCCGATGGAGGCGGCGTCCGGGATGTTCTCGGCCCTCGGCAACATCGGGCCCTGCTACATCTCGGTCGAGGCCATGAGCCAGCTCGACCCGCTTGTGAAACTCACCTATATCATCGGCATGTTGGCGGGGCGGCTCGAGATCCTGCCAGTGCTGCTCCTTTTCAGCCGCAAGGCATGGCAATAGGAGGGATAGCGCATGTACGTTGTGATCGGCGGGGGCGGAGTGATGGGTCGCGGGCTGGCCAGAGAGCTTGTAAAGGGCCGGCACGACGTAGTCGTCGTGGAACAGGACAGGGCGGCGTGCGAGACCGTATCGACCAGGATCGGCGCGCTGGCGATAAACGGCAGCGCCACCGGCTACGACACCCTGGAGGAGGCCGGCATCAGGAAGGCCGACGTGGCGGTGGCGACGATGCCACAGGACGCCGACAACCTCGCCTTCTGCCTCCTGGCCAGGAACTTCGAGGTGCCGAGGATTATTTCGCGCATGAGGGACACGCGCTATGAGGCCGCCTACAAGCTGGCGGGCGTCGCGCAGGCGCTGAACGTCTCGGAGCTGTTCGTCGGCCAACTCGTCCTGGAGATCGAACAGCCGGCGCTCAGACACATCGCCACCTTCGGCCGCGGCAAGGCCTGCATCGTAGTGGACAGGATACCCGAGGGCGCCGTCGTCGACGGTCAGACCGTCGAACAGGTCGTGCAGAACAAGGCGTTCCCGAAAGAGTGCGTCGTGGCCGGCATTTACCGCGAGGAGGGCGAAGAGTTCGTCTTTCCCCGCGGGCCGATAGAGGTGCGCGCGGGCGACCAGGTGTTCCTGGCGGCCAGCACCGAAGGCGTCCGAAAGGCCTCCCAGTTCCTCCGCAGGACCAAATGACTGGAGACCCGCGGCACACCCCCGGTGCTTTGCCAACTCAAGAATGACGCGTCGGGGAGTTCCGCTCACCCAGGGTAGCGGAGGCGTCTCGCCTCCGTTCCCGCCGCGGAGCGCTAGCGCATGACGAGCGGGGTCCACTTGGCGAACTTGACCAGATGGGCGACGTAGGCGCCGGAGGCCATGATGGACCATATCAGAGCGGCGCCGCCCAACGCCAGGACCGCCAGGATACGGAAGACAAGGTTCCTGCGCAGACCGACCACGGGCAGGATCAGCGCCCCGCCCAGCCCCGTCAGAACGAACCCGAGACCCGCGATCTTCGGCTGTTCCGTCATGCCCAGCACGACGATGCCTCCACCGATCACAATGGCCACCGCGCCGGCAAACAGGGCGTAGACGGCCACCGATACGAGGCTCCAGTTCTTCGCCAGGGCGAGGGCCGCCCCGAGGAAAAGCACGCCGAAAAGCACCGAAGTCTCGCCGTAGACGACGTTGTAGCTGCCCGGCAGCGGCCACGTCCACGTCATGTGCAGGCCGCACGCGAGGGCCACCAGCCCCGTCATCGCGAAACCCGGAGCCCACTTCTCCTGGCCCTCCTGGCCCAGCCCCCTTGCTACGGCTAGCGCCAGCAGTGCGAGGCCCGCCACCATGTTGACCAGCATCAGCGGCACGTAGTCGATGAACATGCCCACCTCCCCTCAGAAGAATACTGGACCCGCCGCTCCTGTATCCAGAATATGTCCTGCGGCCGGCCAGAGTCAAGCATGAACCCGCGACTCCCCCCTCCCACAGCAAGCCAACGTGAGGCTCAGTGGCGCTCCTTGTCTGCGACTGCTGCTTCGTCAGTATCCCGATTGCTTTCCAGTCATACTCTGAATTGTGACCTTAGTGACAGCGGTCCGCTCCAGAGAATGATCTGGAAACGAAAACGACCGGTCAGAGTACTGTCTCATTACAATGCCAAGGGCTGCTCGCTTCTCCTCGAGGCCGTTAACGATTGTCGCTCTTCCGAATCCAATGACGCTCCGGTATCTCATCCCCCACTCCCATGACCCCTTCCCCGAGAATTGATCCAGGAGTTGTGAGAGAATCCATACGGCAATAGTCCGGAAAGGATTCTCAGATGAAGAAACGGCATAGTGCAGAGCAGGTAGTGGTGAAGCTGCGTCAGGC
>CAZXDF010000095.1:0-3145 GCA_964639345.1 uncultured candidatus Brocadiaceae bacterium
CGACTCCAACAGCGCCGTGAGGTACCTCGTCAGTTTCCTGGGCGGCGAGGTGCTCGGCACGAGCTACAACGAGGGTGCGGCGGTCTTCTGCACCCAGAAGGGGCTACAGTTGAAGATCCTGTTCGCAGGCGGGCCGGCGGGCAACGACGGCATGCTTCTGAACATGGGCGTGGAACTGGCCAGGAAGGAACAGCGCTCCAAGCCCCAGCCTGCTCGTGCTTCGCAGAGTAGCAGCGGAGCCAAAGTCGAAGGCGCGGCCGACGCGCCGGTTGGGCCGGCGCTCCAAGCGCCGGTTGGACGGGCTTCGGCGAAGGGTGACCTTGGGCTGGGGGGCGTCGGCTATCCGGCCTCAAAGCCCGAGAACTTCATCTACCGCACGGCCTATCAGATGGCGATGGACACCCACCTTCTGGACTACGACAGGCTGCTGAACCTGGAACGGACGGGGATACGCAAGAAGAACATCTGGGACCTGCACGGTCAGGCCTACCGTCACCTGTTGGCGGCCGAGCGGCACTTCGCCGCGCGCGACTACTCCGCCGCCTACCGGGAAGTCAGCAGCGGCTGGGCACTGGAGAACCGGGTCTATCCGGATGTGCGCGGCACCTCCAGCGACGTGGTCAAGGGCGTGATCTTCTACTTCGCACTGCTTCTGCCGTTCGTGATCTTCGCCGAGCGCCTGCTGGTGAACTACGCGGACATCCGCAAGAAGCTCGTGGCCATCGCCGCGCTGTTTGTGATCAGCTACGCGACCCTCATGCTGGTGCATCCAGCCTTCCGTCTGTCCCAGGCCCCGATCATCATCCTGAACGGGTTCTTCATGATGGTGGCGAGCCTGTGGACGATCTGGTACCTGACCGGGCGCTTCCAGTCGGTCATGGAGTCGATCCGCAGAAGTGTCGACACGATCCACCGGGCGGACGTGGCGCGCTCCAGCGCGGCCATGGCGGCTTTCGTGCTGGGCATCTCCAACATGCGCAAGAGGAAGATCCGCACCTTCTTGACCGCTGCGACGCTGATCCTCCTGACCTTTACGATCCTGTCGTTCACCAGCTTCGAGACGATGCCGGCCCAGATGCTGCGGCGCACCAGCTCGGACCCGGCGCCGTACGTCGGGGTGCTGGTGAGGCGCATGAGCTGGGATCGGATAGGAGAGATGATGGGGCAGGACCTGTCGAACTTCTTCCGCGCGCAGAACGTGCCCGTGGCGCTGCGGTCCTGGTTTGTGAGCCGTGAGCAGACCCAGGAGCTCAAGCTCGACGTGCAAAGAATCGATCCCGCTCGCCCGGGCGCTTCGAGCGCCGGCCCCGTGGTGGTGGCGAACGCCATGCTGGGCCTGAGCCCCGAAGAGCGCCTCTTCTCAGGGTTGGGCACCGGGGAGTACCTCCAGAGAGGCAAGTGGTTCTCGGGTAAGGAACACGACTGGCCGTTCGTGTGCGTGCTACCCCGCGGGATGTCCGAGAACCTGGCGATCGGGCCGGACCTCGTGCTTCGCAGCGAAGCGCCGCTTCGCAGAGTAGCAAGGGTCACGGGAGATGTCGACCCCGGCGCGGCGGCCGCTTACGTCCGCGTGCTGGGGCGCCGGCTGCGCGTGGTGGGGGTGCTCGACAGCCAGAAGTTCACCGAATACAAAGACCTGGACCGCGAGACGCTTACGCCCGTGGACTTCCAGGAGCAGCAGTATATGGAGGGGGGGGCGCGGGAGGGTTCGCGCTGACCTCCACGGGGGACAGGACGGCCGAGGATTTCGTCAGCGCCCCGGACTCAGATGAAGAAGAAGTCCCATACGTCCACATGGACCCGGACCGCGTGCTGATCGTGCCCCACGAGCTGTGCATGAAGCTGGGGGGCACGCTCAGGGCCATCGTTGCGGGTCCCGGCCGCCAGGCCATCAACCCTTCCGGCTCTCGGACCGGTTCGCCATCCGAAGCAGGGCTACTGGAGTCGCCGGGCCCCGGGGCTGTCGCCGCCGCGGGCATGATTGCGCCGCTGTATGATGGCACTCCCAGTGCCGGTGGGACCGGCGCGGACCGGCCCTCCAAGGGCCCGTTGGACGGGAGCCGCGCAGCCCGCCCGGCCGCATCCTTTGAGCGCATCGTGCGCGACTTCGTCGCGCGCGTGACCCTGCCGCTCTACGAGGGGACCGAGGGGGGCAAGGTGGCCCGCCTGGCCACGCGCGGACGCCTCAGCGTCGGGGGGCTGAAGGGGCTTGTAGTGCCGATCCTGATCGCCGCGCTCATAGTTTTCAACACGATGCTCGGGGCGGTCTACGAGCGAGTCACCGAGATCAAGGTCTACGCCGCCGTCGGCCTGGCGCCGATCCACATCGCCTCGCTCTTTTTCGCCGAGAGCTGCGTCTTCGCCGTTGTGGGCGCCATGTGCGGCTACCTGCTGGGCCAGGTGGTCAGTTTCGGCCTCATGCGGGTCCCCTGGCTCATGGCCGGGATAAGCCTGAACTACTCCAGCGTCAGCGCCGTCTGGAGCGCCCTGCTGGTCATAGCCATCGTCATCGCCTCCACGGCCTACCCGGCCCGCATGGCCGGAAAGCTCAGCGTCCCCGATGAGACCCGCAAGATGATCATCCAGCGCCCCACCAGCGACATCTGGGAGCTCCGCTTCCCCTTCACCGTCAGCTCCAAGGAAGCCCTCGGGGTGATGGGTTACCTGCGGGACTACTTTGTCACCAACAACGAGGACTCCGTCGGCGCCTTCACGGCCGACAACATCACCTACTACCGCGAGCTGGTGGACAGCGACCAGCACATCGTCATCGAGGCCGACGTGTGGGTCGCGCCGCTGGACATGGGCATCAGCCAGCACGTCAAGATCGCCAGCGTGCCTGACCTCGGGGAGCCCGAGATCACGTACCTGTTCTTCACCATCGAGCGCCGAAGCGGTGAGTTCGCCACCTGGGGTCGCATGAACGCAGGGTTCCTGAAAGACCTGCGCAGACAACTCTTGATCTGGCGTCTTGTCACCGTCGAGGCAAAGGCCCGCCTGACCGAGGAGAGCCGGGTGCTGCTGGAGGGTTGATTTTCGATTGCCGATTGCCGATCTTACCAAATCGAAAATCGAGAATCGAAGATCGAATATGTCCTGAGTACCGGGAGGTTGCATGGCCACAGAGGAGTACCTACGCCTAAGG
>CAZXDF010000096.1:0-4630 GCA_964639345.1 uncultured candidatus Brocadiaceae bacterium
GAAGTGAAGCGGATCATCTGGTAGCAGACTTGCGCGGCTCTCAGGGCAGGACAACACGCGTGGCGGCGGTGGATGGGGAGAGCAGCCACGTGGACCACGTGCCCCTTCCCGAGGTGCCTTTCGATGCCCGGAGGATGGGAGCAGGCGTTGCGGAATTCTGCGGCAACGTGTAGCATGAGAAACGCTTATGGGCAAGGGCGTGACAGGCAGTAACGGAAGCACCGTGCTGCGACGATTAAGGACCTTGACGCGTTCCGTGTCTGCTGGGAAGTGATCGAAAACGGGGATAGTTATCAGGCTACCTCGGCCTGCGACGAGGCGGTGGCGGTCCCTGCGGGGCCTCGCTAGCGCTTAGGTAGCCGTCACCGTTACGGTCGAGTCTGCGAAAGTGATTGCGCGGTCCGTCGAACTCCCTCAGCGACACCTTGCCGTCGCCGTTGCGGTCGAGGCGTCTTACGAAATGCGCTCCATCGGGTCGGCGCGGAGGTCCCGTCGTCGGCGCTTCTCTTGTCGCCGCGCGACGTGATGCGGGAGCGGTAGTCCTCGGCGTTGCCGCACCTCCACGCACACAGCGGATGTAGTTATAGATGCGTATCTCATCACCCTGCGGGCCGCGTCCTTGGGGCCAATCATCAGGATCGCCCACTTTGGGGTCGCTTCGCTGGGCACCCGCGCCGTGGACGTCTATCTTCCTTCTTCCACCTCTCGGACCCATATAGCCGAACGACCGGCCGAAGCAGATATAGACGGCTGCCGATCCGCCTCTCCCGCTTTGATGCGTGGTGCTCGTCCAAAACCATGATTCCGTCGCGGTGATATCGAAGATGGGATCGAGGGCGGGCCCGCGGGGGGAAGGTTTCGGCGCGGAAGGTGAGCGTGAATAGTCGACAATGCTCTGCAGCTCCTTGGCGTTGGGAGCGCGCCAATCGTCATGACCCGCGTACGTGAGGCCCTCAGCGTATCCGAGTGCCTGAGGCCAGTTCATGGTCTTACCGCTATCCTTCTTCATCCACAGCAGACCGGTGGCGCGATCGGTAATGGTGCCATCGCCGTTGTCGACAAAGTCGTTCTTCCCGTAGTTCGGGTTGCCTCGAACATGGCGGACGAATTGTCTCATCTCCCCGCGGCCCCCGGGGTGCCGCCTTCCGTATCCTTTGATACGGCCGTCGGCGAAGTTGACCCCAAAAGTCGTCGGCATGCCGCCCATAGTAGTCGCAACGTACTCGGTGCTCGACCAGTACTGAGCGTCGATAGCGCGCTCTCCGGCGCTCACGTTGCCGTATGCGAAATCGAAGTAGTCTGTGTCAATGAACGGTGTCTCACCCGATAAGCTTTCCGGGCTAACGTCAAGGCCGCTGAAGAGCATAAGCGAATAGAGTTCCTTGATCGTGGGGAGCCGCCAGTCGTCATAGCCACCCAACCGGAACCTCTTCGCACCCGCTAGTGCCGCGGCAAACGTAGACTTGTTCTTGAGATCGGGCGTCTTCTGCCACATCAGACCGGTGTTGATGTCAGTGATCGTCCCGTCTCCGTTATCCTTGTACGATGGTACGTTGCCGACGTAATGCGCATCTTGACCGAAGAACGCCTCACCCGGCTTGGGATAGGGAGTCTCCTGCGTGCTGTTGAAGCAGGCGTCTTGGCCCGTATCGACGATGACGTAACTAAGCCGGTCCCGGTCCGGCTCGGACTCTTCCTGTGCACTCGCGAGATTCGCGGCGATGAAGATACATGCGAGTACACTGGTTGCCTGAACGAGTCTCGTGCTCTTCATACGATCATCCCCACTATGGTTCATTCCATCTTTCGCAGATGGTTCTCTGGGCAGCGTTGGGTGCTTCCGTCAGCAACTTAGTGCGCCGCTGCCAAGCACAGGCCGATCCACTGACGCCGCCATCTTACTCCGATCAGGGCCGCGACGAAAGAGAGAAGAGCACCCGCTGCGCAGACCCGGACGGCCAACAGGAACTCCCAGACCCCTTCCCACGAGCGTTTCTCCGACGCAGGAGCGACGCAAAGCACCTCGCATAGGGTAAGGTGCGGACCTTGCCAAGCGGAGATTCAGCCTGTAGCATGGCCGCCTGTTCAGCTGCCGGGCGGCGGCAGTCGTTGCACATCAAGCCATACGGGGGAGTAAGCTCGTGGCCGGCCGGACAGTAACGAAGAAGGAACTGTGCGAAAGGATCGCCGCGAATGCCGGGTGCACGCAGGTGCTTGCCAGGGCTGTGGTAAAGCGATTCATGGACGAGATCGAGAATGAGCTCGCCAAGGGCAACCGCATTGAGCTTCGAGACTTCGGTGTCCTTGACACGAGGGTGCGGGCAGCGCACAACGCAAGGAATCCGAAGAAAGACGAGCCTGTGCACGTTCCGGCCAGGGCAGTGGTCCATTTCAAGGTGGGCAAGCGGATGGCGGAAGATGTGCAGCAGTTACTGCCCCGCCCGAGCCAGTAGTAGTCCGGTCTTCAGCGCACCTCAAGGGCAATTTGGGCGCACGTCGTCGGTGGTATCCAGCCAGCATTCTCCTCAGATGACCAGGCCCTGCAGCCCGGGCGCCCCCGGCACCGAGCTGTCCGGCGTGGCCGCGTGGAGCATAGACATGGCCGGGCCTCATCCTGCCTGCTGATAGTGTCCGGCGGCCTCACGTAGCAGGCCCTCGCCCTGAAGGCCGCACCCGGATTCGTGCCCCCCCTACCCCACCTCGTGCAGCCACAGCTGAAGAACGCCCTGAGCGTCGCGCGCACGCGGTTGATCGCCCCTGGGGCGCGCTCGTGGCCAGTGGCTGCGAGGCCCGGCGCCTTTCCTCGCCCTTAGTCGGCTTGGAGGGAGCGTTTGCCCACGGACGAGTGGTATCATAGCATAGGATCCTGCGCGTACGGCACACCATGCACAGCTGGCGCGACTCTAAGAGGAAGGCAACCATGTCGCGGGACGACAATGTGGGGCAGGCCCTCGCTGATGCCTTTGAGCACTTGGCTGCGGACATTGACCTGGCACGACACAAGTCCGTCAAACCAAAGCATCTTTTCGTCGACATGCGCAGAGCGGCGATCCAGGCGGGGCGACTCGCGCTGGAAGCCGCAGAGGCCGAAGCGATCCTCAACTTTCCCGACATGAGCAAGAATTTGGTGGGATTCGCCAGTTTGCTGAAGCCGTCCGTTGCCGAGTCCGATGATTCGGCATTGGGGTTCTGGAAGATGGGCGTGCTTCCGTGGCTGAAGGCGAAGGCGCCCAACAATATGAAACCCCACGCGGGCGCGTTCGACTTCCCGCCGCCGAAGACCGACACCGAGGGCAATCTGCTGGGCAAGGATGGTCGACCTGCGCGGGTACGGTATTTCGACAGAGACGGGCAAGAGATTGATCGGGCAACATGGGAGGCGGCAGCCCCAGGCGACCGGGGAAGAGTCGAGCGCGAGGTGGCGTCGGTGGTCGACGACTACGACGAGGCGGACTCGCTGGCCCACCTGCGAACCCAGGCCGGTGACTATGCCGATGGTTGCCGGGTGCGGTGCTTCCGTCAGCAACTGTTAGACTACCGGTGCAAAGCGGGGAATGAGTACCTGACGCCGCCATCTCATCCAGATCGCAAGCGCCAAGAGACGCAAGAATTCCGCCACCGCCGTGAAGATGTCCCGGAACGTCAGTTTCCTGCCCACCAGACCCGCCTGCATGGCCGGTGTTCGCGTCTCCCGCCCGAACTTCAGCGCCATGTGCGGCCGGACGAAGTTGTAGTAGCACCTCAGCAGTCCCAGCTGGCCGGCAAGACACTCGCCCTGGCGCGCGTGGGCCGGACTTCGCCGCCGCAAGTAGGCTGATCCCTGGCGGATGGTGAGGTTCAGTCTCTCCACGAACGATGTGTTGAGCTTGTCCGAGTCCTCAGAGCGGCGCAGGGCCTCCTCAAGCTGCCACTCGGACCCGATAGACAAGTCTCGCTCGACCTTGCTAACGCGGTTCTTGCGGCAAGCCTTCACCACACGGCCATGGATGCAGCCTCTATCAAGCAGCCTGCCAAGCACGATCCTGTAGTGCCGGTATCCGTCTGTGGTGATCAGTGGAATTCGGTCCCACTCGCCTCTGTGGAAGGCATTCGCAAGCAGGCGCCTGACGTTCCGGTAGCTGCGCCGTCCGAGCACAAGCGACACCCACAGGCGAGACCAGACATCGATAGCAGCCAGCACCCACCCCACCCGCTTCTTGCTGTCGATGAACGTGCGGATCTCATCGGCCTGCAGTTCGGCAAGCATGTATCCCCTGAGCACCCGGTCGCTGAAGCGTTCTGCGGCTTCAGCAGCCCGCTGGAGCCATCGAGCGATGGTGTTCCAGGACAGATGCATCACGCGTGCGATTGCCGACTTCGACATCCCTTCCACGCTGAGGGTTGCCACCTTGTCGAACTGTGCTCTGGTGCATTTGAGGCGGTGGTACGGGGTGCCCAGGGAAGAAACGAACGTCCTGCCGCAGGTCTCGCACCGGTATCTGTGACGCCGCCCGCGTTTGAGCCTCAGAAACCCGTGAAGGACGATGTTGCCCCTGCCGGTCTTGCCGGACATGGCGCACTCTGCGTTCGGACATGGTCGATCCGTGACTGCCCTGCCCATGGCTGCCCCCGCAAACCGAAGTTAGGTATT
>CAZXDF010000097.1:0-3040 GCA_964639345.1 uncultured candidatus Brocadiaceae bacterium
TACGCGGGCGTGATGATCGACGACCTGGTGACCAAGGGCACCGAGGAACCCTACCGCATGTTCACGTCCCTTGCCGAGTTCCGCCTGCTCCTGCGTCACGACAATGCCGACCGGCGGCTGATGAGGTACGGGCACGAGAACGGGCTGATCGGCGAGGACCAGTGGCGGCGGCTCGAGGAGAAGGAGAAGGCGGTCGCCCGCGTGCGCGGCTACCTGGACGCTGCGCGCCGCGACGGCAAGACTCTCACCCGGCACCTGCGTCGCCCGGGCGTGACGATCGACGGACTCGCGGCGGCCGACGCAGAGCTACGCCATCTCGCCGCTGACCCACAGGTGCGCGAGCAGGTCGAGATCGAGGCGAAATACGAGGGCTACCTCCAGCGGCAGACGGACCAGGTCGATAGGTTCCATCGGGCCGAGGGCCGGCGGATTCCTGGGTGGGTGAACTACGACGAGATTCCCGCACTTCGGCACGAGGCGCGCGAGAAGTTCGGCGCGGTGCGTCCCGCCTCCATCGGCCAGGCCTCGCGCATCAGCGGCGTTTCTCCCGCCGACGTCTCGATCCTGCTGGTGTATATTGAAGGTCGGCGGCGCGCGGAAGCGAAGAAATGATCGCGTGCCTGTCCTCGGGACTGCGCGAGACGAGACGGAGACATCACCACGAGGGACACAAGGAACACGAAAGACACGAAGCACACGAAAGAAGGAAGAACGACGAGATCACCCAGGTTCTTCCTTCGTGCCCTTCGCGCGCTTCGTGGTAAGAAGCCGTCCTGTTGTCCTGGCGGGAGTGCCGGACCATTGTGAGATTCCAACCCGGAAAGCTTGATCCTGCGCTGCTGGCGGAGCTGCTCGGCGGCAACGTCATCCGCGACGAGCGGGTGGTGATACGCCCGGCGGTCGGGCGGGACGTGTGCGCGATCGACATGGGCGAGCGCTACCTCGTGGCCAAGACCGACCCCATCACGTTCGCCACGGACCGCATCGGCTGGTACGTGGTGCAGGTGAACGCGAACGACCTGGCGACGGTCGGCGCGCGGCCGAAGTGGTTTCTGGTCACGGTGCTCCTGCCGGAGGCCGGCACGGACGAGGCGCTCGTGCGTGGGATATGGGCGGACCTGACCCGCGCGCTTGAGTCCATCGGCTGCGCCCTGTGCGGCGGCCACACCGAAGTCACCATCGGCCTGGACCGCCCGATTCTGGTCGGCCAGATGCTCGGAGAGGTTGAGCCGGACCGGCTGGTTGACAAGGCGAGCGCCAGGCCCGGAGACCGCGTGCTCCTCACCAAGGGGGTCCCGGTCGAGGGCACGGCCATAATGGCGCTCGAGAAGGGCGGGGAACTCGCGGGGCACTTCCCTGCTGAGGTTATCCGGCAGGCGCGCGACTACCTTGAGAGGCCGGGAATCGGCGTGCTGCGCGAGGCGATGGCGGCCTGCGATGCCGGGGGCGTGCACGCCATGCACGACCCGACCGAGGGGGGCGTCGCCACCGGTCTCTGGGAGCTGGCCGAGGCGACCGGGCTGGGCATGCGCGTCGATGAATCGCGCATACCGGTGCTTGAGCCGGGCGGGGCGCTGTGCCGGCATTTCGGGCTCGATCCGCTGGGGACGATATCGAGCGGGTCGCTGCTGATTGTCGCCGCGCCGGAGCGCGCCGATGCGGTGCGCGAGGCCGTCGAGGCGGGGGGCGTGCGGTGCGTGGACATCGGCGAGATGCGACCGGCGGGGGAGGGGGCCGTGCTCGTGCGCGGCGGGCGCGCGGTGCCCATGCCGACGTTTCCCTCCGACGAGATCACGAAGCTGTGGCGGAAGGCATGATACACTGAACGGAGGGAAGCAGCCGGAAAGGATTCCGGGAGCGGCTTCCCTGAAGCCCATTTGAAGGAGGAGTGCCGGCAATGGTCGAGACGCCATCCACAATGCTGCCGCTGGGTACCGAGGCGCCGGAGTTCAGCCTGCCCGATGCCGAAGGCAACGTCGTCTCTCTGGAGGACTTCGAGGGCGCGCCCGCACTGCTGGTCGCGTTCATGTGCAACCACTGCCCGTTCGTCAAGCACATTCGCGAGGGGCTGAAGGCCCTGGCGACCGACCTTCAGGGCGAAGGCGTGGCGGTAGTGGGCATCAGCGCCAACGACGTGAGCAGCTTCCCCGCCGACGGTCCGGAAATGATGGCCCGGGAGGGCTACCCATTCCCCTACCTCTACGACGAGACACAAGCGGTCGCCAACGCATAGCGGGCCGCCTGCACGCCCGATTTCTTCCTGTTCGACGGGGAGCGGAAGCTGGTCTACCGCGGGCAGATGGATGGACGGCAGCCGCCCCGGAAACAACGTCCCCGTTACGGGTGCCGACATCCGGGCGGCCGTTGATGCCGTGCTCGCGGGAGCGCCGGTCCCGGCCGAGCAGAGGCCGAGCCTGGGCTGCAACATCAAGTGGAAGCGGGGCAACGAACCGGACTACTTCGGCCCGTAGCCCCTGGAGTCGGACGCCGGCAGGCGGCCGACAGCCGACGCCTTTCCTCCTGTGATGTGGCCATGGAAGCGCCGCGTGCCCAGGCCAGAAACCCTTGCCCGCTACCTCGCATGGCGGTACCATGTCTTTCGGCAATCACGCTCGGAAGGCAGGGCAGGAGCAGGGCACGATCAAGAGGACGACGGTCACGTGAGGAACGCCGAGATAGCGCGCATCTTCGAGTCCATGGCGGACGTCATGGAGATAAAGGGGGAGGAGCCCTTCCGGGTGAACTCCTACCGCAAGGTGGCGCGTATCCTCGGGGACCTGGCCGAGGACATAGCCCAGGTGGCCGAGCGCGGGGAGCTGACCGGGCTGCCCGGCATCGGCGAGAACACAGCAAGGAAGATCCGGCAGTACCTGGCCGAGGGGCGCATCGATGCCCAGGAGCAGCTCATGAGGGGATTCCCTGCCGCGGTGCTCGAACTGCTGCGCATCCCCGGCATGGGCCCCAAGACTGCGGGCAAGCTGATGGCATCAAAGGGCATCCAGAGCCTGGACGATTTGGAGAAGGCGCTCGAATCGGGCGC
>CAZXDF010000098.1:0-3155 GCA_964639345.1 uncultured candidatus Brocadiaceae bacterium
GGGCGGCCGCCTTCAGGAAGAGTTCGTGCCCGCGCGCCCTCTCCACTGGCCCTACCGACCCGACAACGGAGCGCGTGTCGCTCAGGATCGGTCGCACCTCACGCGTGGCCAGCGACGCCCAGTCGATCCCGTTGCGTATGACGACGATCTTGCCCTTGTCCACGCGCGAGGCGTTGACAAGCTCCTCCCGCACGTCCTGGCTGGTGGTTATGATGCCGCTCATGCGGGCCGCAAGTCGTCGGAACGCCGCCGGCCTGCGGGGTGGCCAGTGAACCGTCAGCGCAATCGGCACGGAGACTCGCCGCGCCAGCAGCCGCAGCACGCCTCCGACGCGCGTGGTCTGCCCGTGGATCAGTTGCGGCGCGAACTCCTCCACCGCCGCTATGAACCTTTTTGCCTCCCTGAACCGGAACAGCCGGCTCTGCATGTGCTCGAAGACCTGAAACGGGATCTCACGGCGCTCCATAACCCCGACCATCGGCCCGGGGCCGCAAAAGACGGCCACTTCCACCCCGTGGCGCTTGAGTTCGCCGGCCAGATTGACACTGTACTCGCTCGTGCCCCGAGGCTCCATCTCGGGAGCAACCAGAAGCACCTTGCGCACCTTGGACGTTTCCTCGCTCACGAACCCCTCCCTCGGGCGTCTTCGCGCGGCCGCAGACGGCGCGGCCGCGCGGACGATGCTGGAACGGCGGGCCAATGGAGGGTATGATAGAACTTTATGGCAGGCCCGTAAAGGCGAATGTTTTCGGACCGCGTATGAGAGAGGCGAGCGGCAACGGGTTTTGGGGAAGTGTTCGGGGTGTCGTCTTCGACATGGACGGCACGCTGGCGAGTTCAGAGCTGGACTTCGAGCGTATTTGCGCCGGCCCGCCCGAACCGGTGAGGAGGACGGACAATGCACACGAAGATCGGTTTGATGGCGTGGGTGCTGGCGGCCACCTTGTTGATCCTTGCGGCTGGCGGTGTCGCTACGACAAACGAGTGCGATGAGCCGAAGGATGAGGCAGGGGCCGAGGATGTCAAGAAGAAAGAGCCCGACTACCTGGCGAAGCTGCCGCCGGAGCTCCAGCGCATCCTGAAGGGCCTGGACGAGGCCAACGCGAAGGTCAAGGCCATGAGGGCCGATGTGGCATACGAGCGCGAGATCGAGCTCCTGGACGACATCCAGAAGGCCAAGGGCTACATGGAGTTTCTCAAGCCGGACATGCTGCACCTGAAGCTCGGAAAGCCCCGTAACGAGGAGGTCTATACGGACGGCAAGCTCTGGTGGATCATCGACCACGACGACAAGCAGGTGGAGATCTACGAGGCCAGCGGCTCGGAGGGCGCCGGGGCCGAGGCGGCGTTCCTGACCTTCGGGGTGAACGAGAGTGCCAACAAGCTGCTTGCCAGGTACGAGGTCGAGCTGGTTGAGACGATCACGATCCTGCCCAAGAAGGAAGAGAAGGACAAGAAACCGGAGGTGCGTTATCGGCTCAAGTTCGTCCCTCGCGATAAGAAGGCCCCGGCCCAGTACGCCGCCGTCGAGGTGGAGCTGCCCGAGGGGGTTTGGCTACCGAGCCTCCTTGTGCTCTACGAGGCCGACGGTGAGATCGTGCATCGCTTCCGCTTCACGAAGTTCGACATGGCCCCGAAGCTCAAGCCCAAGGATTTCATCTACAAGAGGCCGCGCGGCTACGAGCCATTCGACATGACAAGGCGGTGAAGGGGGGGCTCGCGCGGTGGGTGATAGAGTCGACGGATCAGAAACGTGCCTGGACTACGCCAGCCCCTGCGGGCCGATCCGGCTGCTGGGCCGGGAAGGGAGGCTCTGCCGGGTGGTGCTGGGCGAGGGGCGTTGCGGCGGGCGGAAGGATAAGGCGCTGCGGCGCTTTGCCGGGATGCTGGACGCGTATTTCGGCGGGGCTGGGATCGAGTGCGATCCATCGGACCTGGCAGCGGAGGGCCTGAGCGCATTCCAGAAGCGCGTCCGCCGCGAGCTGCTGCGCGTCGGGTTTGGCGAGGTGGTTACCTACGGGGAGTTGGCGCGCCTGTGCGGGCGCCCGGGCGCCGCGCGGGCGATCGGAGGGGCGATGGCGGCGAATACGCTGCCGATCTTCGTTCCCTGCCACCGGGTGGTGGCTGCGGGCGGGGGGCTAGGCGGATTTGGCGCGGGGATCGATTGGAAGGTGCGCCTCCTGGAGCATGAGGGAGGCACGCGTAGAGTTGGATCGTGGCGGACGGAGGTGCGGTTGTTAGGTCGCTGGCAGGTTGAGGCGCGCCTCTTCTGCGGGCGGTGAAGGAGACGGAGGCCGATGGTGAGCAAAGAGACGATATGCGTGTATGCGGGCAGCTTCGATCCGCCCACCGAGGGGCACATGTACATAATCCGGGAGGGCTCTCAGCTCTTCAGCAAGCTGATCGTGGCCGTGGGCACCAATCCCAACAAGGACTGCGCGTTCACCACCGAGGAGCGGCTGGAGATGCTGCGCGCCTGCACGGAGGGTCTTGAGAACGTGGAGGTCGACCACTTCGAGGCCATATTCCTGGTGGACTACGCCCGTTCGGTCGGGGCAGACCACATCCTGCGCGGCATCCGCAGCCAGCAGGACTACGAGTTCGAGCGTGCCATGCGGAACGTGAACGAGGACCTCAACCCGGACGTGACGACGATTTTCCTGATTCCGCCGCGGGAGATATGCGAGGTCAGCAGCGGCTTCGTCAAGGGCCTCGTGGGCCCGGAGGGGTGGGAGAAGGTCATAAGGCCTTACGTGCCGGCCCCGGTCTATGAGAAGCTGCTGAAGAGCGCGGTCCGTTGGCACACCCAGAGCGGCGGGCCGGAGACGGCGTCGGATTAGTGCCTTTGTCAACCTTGGTTTGGCAGGTGCAACTGCCACACCCCAATGGGTAGCGCCGCCGTCCTCGGCGGCGACGGAGGCGAGACGCCCGTCCAACGGGCGCTTGGAGCGCCTCCGCTACCCCGGGTGAGCGGAACTCCTCGACCCGGCATTTCTGACTTGACAAAGCACTATGGGCCGGGCGGGCCGGGCAGAAGCCGCCGGTTCATCTGCTCGAGCTGGCGCAGGCCCTCTCTCGGGTCCTCTGCACTCAGGATGGCGTCGGCCATCTCGCTGGCCTGCTCGATCTTCAGAGACCGGATGATCTTCTTTATC